>NZ_JBHVBL010000032.1:6250-52298 GCF_042668165.1 Arthrobacter sp. NPDC057388 | reverse complement strand
GGGCAGACCAGTGGTCCGCGGCCTTCGCCCGTTAATTCCTGTGGTCTCGCGTCAGGAGGCGCGGCGTGCCCTCGCCGCGCGGCGCTTCAGCGCGCGGCGCTCGTCCTCACTCATGCCGCCCCAGACACCGGCGTCCTGTCCGGACTCGAGCGCCCACTGCAGGCAGGTGTCAACGACCGGACACCGGCGGCATACGCTCTTTGCTTCTTCAATCTGCAGCAGTGCCGGGCCGGTGTTGCCGACGGGGAAAAACAGCTCCGGGTCCTTATCGAGGCAGGCCGCGCGGTTACGCCAATCCATGCTGATCAGTCACTCCATTCCTGGGAAGTCAATACCCTTTGTGAAAAAATTCACTAGGGCTTACATAGGAAAGGGGCCCTGCAGGGCCCCCTTGGTCATCTGGATCAAGCGTTTCATGTTAACGCTGTGTAAACAAGGGGTAGTGGACTACGAAATCCCCAAGAAACGTGAGCGATGCATCACATCGTCGGGCTGTCCCGCCGCGTCTCGACTATCTCGGGTAGTGTGCCAGTGTGTCAAGAGCCCCAGAAGACCCGTCCGGTTCCTCCTCCCATGACGGAGGCAGCGGAGACGCGGAGGACCCGGCCGCCGCGGGAAAGGTGGCGTCGGGCCCGGCCCGTCCCCGCGCCATCGCCGTGATCTCAGCGATTGTGGCAGCCGAGGCCACGGCCCTTCTGGGGGCGGCCGCCTGGTACGGCTTCCAATTGGTCAGCGGTGCGCCCGTCATGTCGTTTTGGGGTGCCGTCTTCACGCTCGGCCTGCTTTTGGCTTTTGCTTCCTGGCTGTACGCCGTTGCGGTCTTCCTGTTCCGGGGCTTCCGCTGGCCGCGCGCGGGAGCGCTGGTGGCACAGCTGTTTGTGCTGACCATCGGGTTTCCGACGCTCACCGGCGGATTGCCGGTGGCTGGCGCCGCCATGCTGGTCCCGGCGGCCGCCGCCATCGTCCTGCTGTTCGACAAGCGTGTGATTGGATTCGCCTCCCGCGCCGCTTCCGACCCGCCGGCCCTCTGACGCCTGGCACCCTCGCCGCCTGGCACCCTCCCCGCCGGGCCACCGCACACCCGCGACGCACCTGGATGCCTCACTCCGGGGATGATTCGCCGTGTGTACGGATGCGCCGCGCCTAACTGGCATTTTCGGCCATGGCCAGCTGGACGGGCATTGCCGTACCGTCCGCCACGAGCAGGGCGCGTCCCGGCGGGGGATGGGGGTCCGGCTCAACCCGCAGGCCGAAAATATCGCCATCCAGGGGACTGCGGGGCGCGATAAGGATGCCCTTGCCGCCACTGCGTGCTCCCAGTGCGAGCGGGACACGCTGCACCAGTGACTGGCTGAACGCAGCTGAAAAAATCACCGCCCAGCCGCGGCCGTTTAGGTCCGCAAGGTGCTGGTGGGAGGCGGCAGGCAGCAGGTCGGCATCATCGACGAGGAGTATCGCGTCACTGGGCAGCCGCCCTTCCACCGCATCACGGTGGACATCGAGCCAAAAGTCCGCGGCGTTACGCCCGGGACCGGGCCACAGCCACCCGGACACTGAGGCATTGAGTGCAGGCAGGGAAGTGAGGAACGAGGACTTGCCTGAACCGGCACCGCCGAGCACGGCAAGGACTGAGCCCCGCGGCAGGCGCAGGCCGGCAGGGGCCGGTTCGTCCCCGCCCATGCCGACGACGAGGTGCCGGGCAACTTTGGGCAGGGGGACGGTTCCGGACATTCGCGCCAGGACCTCCGACACAGAAAGCCGCGCCGGGAGGGGGTCCACTCTGAATGGCTTTATCCCCACCGGTCTCTGCATCGCTGCACCGGGAGTGGCTTGCGGGGGAGCGGCTCCGCCGGTTTCCGGGGTGTAAAGCTGGCAGACCCCCTGGTGGCCGGCGCACAACGGGCCGGAGGCAACGGCACGGCCCGGAAGAGGCGGAAGGTCGGGCATTTTGGGCCAGGTGAGCCTGCTCTCTGCGCTGGCATCCCTCGGGCAGTAAACCCGGTTGGGGATGGCCGGAAAGAACCGCGAGGTCGTAAGTTCCCGGTCACCGGAGACCAGGACGGTGATGCCGGCAGGTCTGCCGTCCCGGATGATGTCCTGCACATGGTCTTCGGCGCGGGTCAGGGGACCCGAGCGGAGGGCCGACAGCCAGGAACCCCAGCCCGATATGGCCAGTACCAGCGGCGGTCCCGGGTCTGCGGGGAGCCGGCTGAGCCGCTGGGACATCTCGGCCGCCAGCCGCTCCAGGACGCGTACGCCGCGGCGGAGGTCGTGGAGGTTTACCAAGGATCCCGTGCGCGGGGCGCCCGCCAGGCCGGCAAGGGACCCGTCCGCATCGAGGACGTAAAGGTGGCATTCCGTGGGGTGGGCCAGCAGGTCATGCAGCGCCTTGGACATCGTGCAGGCGGCATCACGGGATCCCGCGCCGACAAGCGCCAGATGCCCGTCAGTTCCTGGCCGCCAGGTGAGAGGAGCGAGCCGCTGCTCATCGGGCAGGTCCAGCAAGCCCAGTCCAACAGCCCAGTCCCGGAGTACATCCGCAGTCCTCCCGTCCGGTGTTTTCCCCGCAGGTGCAGGACCATGAAGGACGGGGCTCTGCGGGATCGGGCTCTGAGGGATCGGGCTCTGGGGAAGGATGCCGCCCCCGGTCAGTGCTGCCACGTCAGCGGGACCGGCCAGCACGTCCGGCAACGGCGGTGCCACCGGCCGCGGCGGCGCGGAGCCGCCCATCCCGGCCCATAGCGCTGCCGTCAGTTCCACCACCGGCCTGGCGGCCTCTGCCGGGGTGACCGACCCCGGGTTGCGTCCACCGGGGAAAGGCAGCATGGTCAGCGCCTCGGTGGTTTCGAACACCCGAACGCGCCAGGACGCCGTCTCGTCACTGGCGCCAAGTGACGCCGACTGGAACTCCTCGGCAACTTCCGTGCCCCTGGCCAGGTAGGCGCGGCCTGGCCGGTTCACAGGTATCGCCGAGGCCACGTTCGTGCCGATCACATCGGACGACTCGTGCGCAGACTGCACACGCAGGGCGATGCTGGTTGTGACGTTCGCCCGGATGTCTGCGGAGAGAGCCCCCTGCGGGCGCTGGGTAGCCATGATCAGGTGGATGCCCAGTGACCGGCCTATGGCTGCGATCCTCATCAGCTCCGTCAGTGCCTGCGGCGCTTCCTCGACCAGCATCCGGAACTCATCAATGATCAGGACCAGTTGGGGGAGCGGCGGTCCGCTCGCCGGCGACAGCCGATAGGTGGCAAGATCCGAAGCGCCGGCGTCTGCGAGCAACTGCTCGCGTCTGCCGACCTCCGCCCGCAGTGACGCAACCGTCCGGTCCAGTTCGCTGCTGGCGAGGTCCGTCAGCATGCCGACGCAGTGCGGGATATCGGTTAACGGACTGAGTCCGGACCCTCCCTTGAAGTCGAAGAAGAGGACATTGACGCGGTCCGGCGGATAGCACAAGGCGAGCCCGGCGGCCATGGTGCGGAGCAGTTCCGATTTCCCGGAACCTGTGGTGCCGGCCACGAGGACGTGCGGACCGTCTGTCTCGAGATCGAGGATACGCACACCCTGGGCGGTGCGGCCCAGGGGGACGGGAAGTCCTGGTGCCAGCCTGCCTGCAGCCCAGCGCTTCGCCGTCGCAGAGGCAGACACGTCAAGGAAGTCACTAATCCTGCAGCGCGCCGGAATGGAATGCGCGTCGACGGGAACTTCGAGGAGGGACTGTCCGTATGCGCGGCAATAGCGGTCGAAAACGCCGGCCGGCACCAGGTCTGCCACGAAACGGTGGCACGCACCGAGTGCCCGAAGCACGGCCTCGCGCTCGCCGAGTTCAATATCCGTTGCCTCCCGCTGCTGTTCCCGTCCGGGGACATGGATAACACGCCAGCCCAGCCCCTGGGCGGTTGCGGCGATGCCCGCCTCCGGGGTGGCGTCTTCCGTTTCGCTGAAGAGCAGCAGAACTCGTGCCATATCCATCCCGCGCGATGTGTCTGTCAGGGTCGCCAGGGTGTCGGTGATCCTGGAACGGAGTGAGACGCCCGGAAGGAACCTGGCAGCGAGCGGCAGGACGGACACCGGTCCGTGAATCACGATCCGGGTACCAGCGGCCAACGGATAGCCGGTGAGCTGCATGAGGAACGAGCGGACAAGACCATGAACATCCGTTTCCGGCCCCCGGACGGACACCACCGCGTGGCCCGGATCCAGGAGCAGCGGCACCGGCCCGAGTCCCGGGGGTTTGAATCCCGGCTGATTCGGCTCGAGGCGGATGTTGGCCTGTTGATCGGCCAAGCCGAGCCGGAGCCAGACCCCGGGCACAGGGCTCATCCTTGCCGTGGACACTGAGGACTCATCGGAAACCCGCGGACCGGCACGGGCGGAGTTCGGCGCGGGAAACGCGGCGCCCATCGCAAGGACGGCAGCGGACGGCCCGGACCGCCGTCGTCGATCCAAATCCAGCGCAACTGCCGCCGAGACGGCCGATCTGAGTTCCCGGCGCTGCCGGGCGCCGGTGGCCAGGGGGACCAGGAGAGTCACCGCCGACACCGCCGTGAACGCCAGGAACATCCATGACCCCGTGACCATCGCCAGGCCCACACCTATGAACACCGGAAGGACGGGCCCCAGAACCAGCAAGGACCGGCCTGCCTGCACGACCGGACTCGCCACGGTCAGGGGCTCCGCTACGGAGCTCCCGGCCAGCCCAAGGACAGGGTCGCGGGCGTCCGGGGGCGCAGCCAGCACGATCGACATGGACGAGTTGCCGCAGCGTATGTGCGAACCGATCGCGACGGCCGACCTGGATACGCGTTTGGCGTCAACCTCGGTGCCGTTAATGCTGCCCAGGTCCACCAGGGTCAGGGCGGTATCCGAAACCTCAATCCTGGCGTGCTCACGGGAAAGATCGGCATCCGGAATGGTCAGCTCAGCGTTTGTCCGTCCAATCCGGTAGGAGCCCCGGCGCAGCGGAAGGACTAAGCCTGCAGCGGGGCCACTCTCCACCGCGAGGAGCACGGCAGCGGGAAGTTCGCCGCCCCGTCCGGGCGCGGGCGCAGATGCGCAGACGGGGCCGTCCACGAGGACAGCACCGTTGACCAGGGGCGCCCTGCCCACGGTCAGATCCGCGAGCGGCAGGCCCGCGACAGTCAGCTTGGAAGTCTGGAAGCGATGGGAGAGCTCGGCCTCCAGGTCTCTACCCGGACAACCGTCGGCGGCCGCCACCGTCAGCTCGACCGGTCCGGCCGGGCAATGTCCCCGGGAAACGGAGCCTGGCGCGCGGACCAGGGTGCACTGCAATTCCATCGGTAACCGCCTCTCCGAGCCGTTCTCATGACCACGCTAGAACACGCCGCGGGCCGGGCTTGCCTCCCGATACGCCTATGTGGATAAGCCGTTCCGGGGACACCGATCACGGCCGACGGAGGAGACTCAGGTAGGCTAGAGCAGCAGGCAATGCACAACATTGGGCTGCCCGAATTCGAACCAGGAGATTTAGTGACTGCTGACCTCGTCATCGTAGGATCAGGCTTTTTTGGCCTGACGATCGCAGAACAGGCCGCCAGTGAGCTGGGCTTGAAGGTGGTCGTTCTCGACCGCCGCCACCACATCGGCGGCAATGCCTACAGCGAGAAGGAAGAGCAGACCGGGATCGAGGTCCACCGCTACGGAGCGCACCTCTTCCACACCTCAAACGAACGCGTATGGGAATACGTCAATCGCTTCACGACCTTCACGAACTACGTCCACAAGGTTTATGGCGTGCATGGCGGCGAGGTTTTCTCCCTGCCGATCAACCTGGCAACCATCAACCAGTTCTTCCGCGCCAACCTGACGCCGGGAGAGGCCAAGGCGCTCATCCAGGAGCAGGCCGGCGAGCTCGCCGGTACCGATCCCCAGAACCTCAACGATAAGGGCATCCAGCTGATCGGCCGCCCGCTGTACGAAGCGTTCATCAAGCACTACACCGGCAAGCAGTGGCAGACGGACCCGAAAGACCTTCCCGCAGGGATCATTTCCAGGCTTCCGGTGCGCTACAACTACGACAACCGGTACTTCAACGACAAGTACGAGGGCCTCCCGACCAACGGCTACACCGCATGGATCGAGAAGATGGCTGAACACCCCAACATCGATGTTCGCCTCAACACCGATTTCTTTGATGATTCACATGAATACAGCAAGGAAAAGGTTGTCGGACGGATCCCGGTGATCTACACGGGTCCGGTCGACCGCTACTTCGACTACGCCGAGGGCGACCTTTCCTGGCGCACCATCGATTTCGAGGAAGAAGTCCTCGAGGTTGGTGACTTCCAGGGCACCTCCGTCGTGAACTACAACGACGCCGACGTCGCCTTCACGCGGATCATCGAACCAAGGCACTTCCACCCTGAGCGTGACTACCAGACGGAGAAGACCGTCATCATGCGGGAGTTCTCCCGATTCGCTGAGAAGGGGGACGAGCCGTACTACCCCATCAACACGGCAGCGGACCGCGAGCGTCTCCTGAAGTACCGTGATCTGGCAGCCGCCGAGCAGAACGTTCTTTTCGGAGGACGGCTGGGAACGTACAAGTACCTTGACATGCACATGGCCATCGGATCGGCCCTGACGATGTTCGACAACAAGATTCGTCCCCATTTCGAGGACGGGAAGACGCTGGTAAGCGGAGGAGTGGACGAGTGAGCCTGACCATCAGTTCTGAGGCCCTGAAGTCCGGTGAGGGCAGCCAAACCTGGCGCACACTGCAGCGGGTGATCCTGCCCAGCCAGAGCCAGATGGACACCGTGCCCCTGTACATCGATACGGGCAACGCAACCGGCAAGCAGCTGCCGACGTCGAACATCGAAACCGGCGGCAAGGTCAAGGCGCCTTCGGGCGGAACGTCCAGCAAGGAAGTCCACGTCGAGGACTTCCTCACCCGGCACTCAACATCGGTTCGGCCGGGGGAGCGCGTTTCCTTCGGAACCTACTTCAACGCGTTCCCGGCCAGCTACTGGCGGCGCTGGACCAGCCTGAAGAGCGTGCGGCTGTCGGTGGCCACGCGGGGCACGGGCTCGGTGATTGTCTACAAGTCCAATGCCCGTGGGGCCTTGCAGCGGGTCGACTCCCGCCATGTTGATGGTGTCACCACCAACACATTCGATCTGTCGCTCGCGCCGTTCGGCGACGGCGGCTGGTACTGGTTTGACCTCGTCGCCGGTTCAAAGGAACTGGTCCTAACCGAAGCCAACTGGCTCGGTGAGGGGGAGGAGCACACTCCCGGGTCCATCACGCTCGAGATCACGACGCTGAACAAAGTTGATTTCTGCATCAACAACCTGCGGATCCTCGCTGACGCGCCGGAGGCCCTTCAGCATGTCAAGGAACTGATCATCGTCGACCAGGGCACGCAGAAGGTCGCCGACGCGGAGGGCTTCGCTGAGGTTGCCGCTGCCCTCGAAGGCAAACTGCGGATCATCAACCAGGACAACCTCGGCGGATCCGGCGGGTTTGCCCGGGGCATGTATGAAGCGGTGAATAACGGAAGCGATTACGCGCTGCTCATGGATGACGACGTCGTCGTCGAACCGGAAAGCATTTCCCGCCTCCTGACCTTCGCTGACATGTGCAAGACGCCGACCATCGTCGGCGGCCACATGTTCGACCTTTACAACCGGACCGTGCTGCACACGTTCGGCGAGATCGTCAATCCCTACCGCTTCCAGCCGGATCTGCCGAGCGAGGACATGACGCTGGGGCATGATTTCCTCTCCTCCAACCTGCGTGAATCCTCCTGGCTGCACCGCCGGTGCGACGTGGATTACAACGGCTGGTGGATGTGCCTCATCCCGACCAAGATCATTCGGGAAATCGGGCTTTCCCTGCCTGTCTTCATCAAGTGGGACGACGCCGAATACGGGCTGCGCGCCAAGGAACACGGGTTCCCGACTGTCTCGTTCCCGGGTGCTGCCGTGTGGCACGTGTCCTGGATCGACAAGGACGACCTCGTTGGCTGGCAAGCGTACTTCCACGCCCGCAACCGCTTTATCGCTGCGCTGATCCACAGCCCTTACGAGTTCGGCGGACGCGTGGTGAGGGAATCCCAGTACGCGGACATCAAGCACCTGGTGTCAATGCAGTACGCCACTGCCGAAGGCCGCAACATGGCACTGCGGGACCTCCTGCGCGGTCCGGGCGGACTTCATGACCTGCTTCCGAGCAAGCTGCCTGAAATCCGGAACATGATGAAGCAGTACCCCGACTCGGTCATGTCGCCGGACCCGGACTCCTACCCGGCTCCGAAGCTGGACAAGCCCCCGAAGCACGGCCATGGCGTCCGGCAGCCGTCGAAGCTCGGCCTGATCCCGCTGGCGGCCAAGACCGTCGTGCGCCAGCTGGTGCAGCCCGTTGCGCCGTCCAGCGTCAACCGTCCGCAGGCAAACATCGCCCACCAGGACAACCGGTGGTGGCGGATGTCCCAGTACGACTCGGCAGTCGTGTCCAACGCTGAAGGCACAGGCGCGTCCTGGTACAAGCGCAACCCGCAGCAGCTGCGCAAGATGCTGGCCGAGAGCGCCCGGCTGCACGCCGTATTGCTCAAGGACTGGCAGAAGCTGAGTGCCGAGTACAAAGCTGCAGCGAAGGAGATCTCTTCCTTCGAAGCCTGGCAGAAGACGTTTGACCGCCATAGCGAAAGCGGACAATGAGCAGTAGCGTCGACGAGCTCACCCGGCCCGGTGTCGGCGGTGGCTTGACGGAAGTGTTTCGCACGCGTTTCCTGTTGCACCTTCTGGTCCGCAAGGAATTGAAGGTCAGGTACCGGGGTTCCGTACTCGGGCTGATGTGGTCCTACGTCAAGCCGGGGATGCAGTTCCTGGTGTTCTACATTGCCCTGGGTGTGTTCCTCGGACTGGAAAACAGCCCCCGTAACCCGGACGGCCTGCCCAATTACGCGATCTACCTGTTTTCCGGCATCGTGCTGATCAACTTCTTTTCCGAGGCGCTGGGCAACGCGTCGCGGTCGATCGTCAACAACGGGGGATTGATCAAGAAGATCTACCTTCCGCGGGAGCTTTTCCCCGTCGCCTCCGTATGGGTCTCGGCAGTGCACTTTTTTCCGCAGCTGGTGATTCTCTTGGTTGCGTGCCTCTTCGCAGGATGGCAGCCTTCGGCACTGCAACTGGCGGCCGCTGCCGGCGGCTTTGTGGTGGTGGCGCTGCTCGCCACCGGGCTCGGACTGCTTTTCGGTGCTGTCAATGTCTACTTCCGGGACTCCGAAAACTTTGTCGACATGCTCCTCATGGTGGCCACCTGGGCCTCACCGGTGATGTACGCCTGGACCATGGTGGTCGACAAGCTCGGCCAGTTCTGGTTCGGCGTATACCAGCTGAACCCGATCACGGTTGGGGTGGAAGCGTTTCATTTTGCCTTCTGGGTGCCGACGACGGACGGCAGCTTCGAATTGCCGCCGAATCTGTTGTCCGTATGGCTGCCCTACGCGTTGCTGGTTTCGGCCGCGGTGCTGCTTCTGGGACAGATTACATTCCGCCGGCTTGAAGGCCGCTTCGCTCAGGAGCTTTGAGTTGACCACAGCCATTGAAGTCAAGAACATCAACAAGCAGTTCGTGCTTCGCCACACACGCTCCATCAAGGAAGCCATTGTCTGGCTCCTGAAGGGCAGGAAGGGCGACCTGTCGGAGAAATTCCATGCGCTCCACAACGTCTCCCTGGAGGTCGGAACGGGAGAGGCAGTCGCGCTCCTGGGGCTCAACGGCTCAGGTAAGTCAACCCTGCTCAAACACATCTCCGGTGTGCTCGTCCCCGACAACGGCACCGTCCGCACCCGGGGCCGGGTGGCCGGGCTGATTGAAGTGGGGGCCGGCTTTCATCCCGACCTTTCCGGCCGGGACAACGTCTACCTCAATGGTGCGATCCTCGGCATGTCCGAGGCGGACATCGACGAGCGTTTCGCGTCCATCATCGAGTTCGCTGAGATCGAGAAATTCATCGATACCGAAGTGAAGTTCTATTCCTCCGGGATGTACCTTCGCCTCGCGTTTTCCGTCGCGGTGCACACCGACCCAGAGGTCTTCCTTGTTGACGAAATTCTCGCGGTTGGCGATGAGCCCTTCCAACGGAAGTGCATCGACAAGATCCAGCAGCTTGCCGCGGAAGGGAAGACTCTCGTGGTCGTCAGCCACGACCTGGATCTGGTTTCCAGGATTTGCGACCGGGGAGTCCTGCTGGAGCATGGAAATATCATCTATGACGGTCCCATCTCGGAAGGCATTGCTCGATTGCGGGGCCATGTCTGACGGGTCGCCTGCCAGCAGCACCGGCCAGAGAGCGGACATCCAAGGCCTCAGGACCCTGTCCGTTGGAATCGTCATTGCCTATCATCTCCGCCCTGATTTGTTGCCGGGCGGGTTCGTAGGCGTCGACGTTTTTTTCGTTATCTCCGGATTCCTGATCATCGGTTCACTTGTCCGTGAGGTCAGCTCCCGCGGCCGCATTGGGATGCTGGCCTTCTATGCCCGCCGCATCCGGCGCCTGCTTCCTGCCTCGACAGCCGTTCTTGTGGCCACCATGGCCGCGGCCGTCCTGCTGATGCCCCAGCACCGCTGGCAGTCGATTGCTCTTGACGTCGTGATGTCGGCGGCCCAGGTCCAAAACTGGAACCAGGCCTTCGGCTCCGTGAGCTACGAGTCGGCCAACGCGCTCGTCTCCCCCGTTCAGCATTTTTGGTCCCTGGCTGTTGAAGAGCAGTTCTACATCGTCATTCCCTTGTTCCTGGGTGCCGCCGGGCTCGTGGCCCGTCTCAGAGGGTTCCCGGTCCGACGATGCTGCGCCTATTTTCTGGTCCTCCTGGTCGGCGCCTCCCTCGTCCATTCGGTCCTTTTTACGGCATCGAATCATGACCTGGCCTACTTCGCCACCACGACGCGGATGTGGGAAATCGGCCTGGGTGGCCTTGGCGCACTGCTGCTCCCCGCCATTCGTCCCCGGCCCGGCGCCGGTGCTGCCTTGGCGTGGCTGGGACTGGCCATGATTTTGTCCGCGGCGTTTCTCTACTCCACCGCGATGGAATTTCCCGGTTTTGTGGCGCTGCTGCCGGTCACCGGTGCCGTGCTCATTCTCATGAACGGCCCCGCGCCGGCTGGTTCTCGCGGGCATGGCCACGGGTTGCGCTTTCATCCTGCGACATATTTGAGTGTTGCCCCGGTGAAGTACCTCGGAGACATCTCGTATTCGCTGTACTTGTGGCACTGGCCAGTAATCGTCTTCTACGTCTACCTGGCCGGCAGGACACCAAGCGTTGCCACGGCCGCCCTGCTGGCTGGGGTCAGCGTGCTGCTGGCGGCGCTGTCGTACCGCTTCGTCGAACAGCCCTTCAGGCAGGCCAAGCGGGCGAAGCCTCCGGCGGGCCGCAGGTCCCGGACCCGTCCCCGCACCCTGCGGGACTACGCTTTGGGTGCGTCGATGGTGGCTGTCACCTGCCTGACCGCAATGGTGCCGTGGTCCGTTGTGGAAGCCAAGTCGGCTTCGCTGAATTATGAGATTTCCGATGCGGACTATCCGGGGGCCCTCGCATTTGACCCGAGCAGGCCTGCGCACGTGCCGCCGGGAAAGGCGGTCCTTCCTGACCCCGCGGTTGCCACAAAAGATGTGCCGCTGACCAACAAAGACGGCTGCAACGTCTACGATCCCGTCAAGTCGCCGGACAATGGCTGCACCTATGGGGATCTGGGCGCCCAGCGCACCCTGGCAATTATTGGCGACTCCCACGCCAGCCAGTACGTGGATCCCCTGGCCTCCCTCGGTGTGCGGAACGGCTGGAAGGTCCGGGCCATGGTGCGGAACGGCTGTCCCTTCACTGCAGCCCCGCCGGCGTCGAAGGACACGGTGTTCAGTAATTGCCCGGATCAGAACCGGGCTTCCCTGCGGAAGCTGCTGCGCCTGAAGCCGGACATGGTTGTGGTGGCGGGCATGACTCCCGCGGGTTACAAATCAGCCCTGGGCTGGGAGTGGAAGAGCGACCGGGAGCTCGTCTCCGGCTACACGAAAATGCTGAAGCCCTTGACCGAGGCAGGGATCGAAGTGGCTGTGATCCTGGATACGCCGTTCCCTGCTTTCTCTGTCCCGGACTGTGTGGAGAGGAGCGGGCCTTCCGCCCCGAACTGCTCGGTTGCTGACGATCCGGACCGGGGCCAGGAGGATCCCCTGAGGGCTGCCGCCCAAGAGATGGGCGGCGTGGCAGTGGTGGATCTGGGCAATTATTTCTGCCGGAATGGAAGCTGCCCTCCTGTCATAGGCAACATGCTGGTGTACCGCGACAACCATCTGACGGCCACCTTCGCCCGGACGCTGAGCGGCCCCCTGAAGCGCGCGCTGAGGTTGTAGCGGTGTCCGCTTAAATACAGGCGGGTGCCGGAAACTCGTTAGGCTAGACCAAGAACTTCTGCGCGCCGCCGGGCAGCGTGGGAAATCCACTTACAGAAAAGGCGAAGTATCCGTGAAGATTGCTGTAATTGCGCTGGGGAAAATCGGGTTGCCGCTGGCTGTCCAGTTTGCTTCCAAGGGCCATGAGGTTGTTGGCGTTGATGTCAACCAGCAGGTCGTGGAGCTGATCAACGCGGGGACTGAGCCGTTTCCGGGCGAAGCCCATCTGCAGGAGAAACTCTCCGAACTGGTGCCGGCGGGCAAGCTTCGTGCCACCACGGACTATGCCGATGCTGTTCCTGGCGCTGACGCGGTGGTTCTGGTGGTTCCGTTGTTCGTGGACGCGGACGCCAAGCCTGACTTCGGCTGGATGGATGGTGCCACGGCTGAGCTGGCCAAGCACCTGACCCCGGGCACCCTGGTGTCCTATGAAACGACCCTGCCTGTGGGAACCACGCGGACCCGCTGGAAGCCGGCCCTCGAGGCGGGTTCGGGTCTGGTGGAGGGGCAGGACTTCCATCTTGTCTTCTCTCCGGAGCGTGTGCTGACCGGTCGTGTTTTCGAGGATCTCCGCAAGTACCCCAAGCTGGTGGGCGGCCTCTCGGAGGCTGGCGCGGCCAAGGCTGTTGAGTTTTATGAGGCCGTGCTGGACTTCGATGAGCGTGCTGACCTTCGCCGGCCGAATGGTGTGTGGGACCTGGGTTCGGCCGAGGCGTCCGAGCTGGCCAAGCTGGCTGAGACCACGTACCGGGACGTGAACATCGGGCTGGCGAACCAGTTTGCCCGGTTCGCCGGTACCGCCGGCATCGACATTTACCAGGTGATTGAGGCTTCCAACTCGCAGCCGTACAGCCACATCCACCAGCCGGGTATCGCGGTCGGCGGCCACTGCATCCCGGTCTACCCGCGCCTTTACCTCTGGAACGATCCCGAGGCGACGGTCGTGCGGGCTGCCCGTGCGGCCAACGCCGACATGCCGGATTACACGGTGGGCCTCCTGGAAGGTGCCTACGGTGACCTTTCCGGTGCCCGGGTGGTGGTGCTGGGTGCCGCTTACCGCGGCGGGGTGAAGGAGACTGCTTTCTCCGGTGTTTTCGACGCCGTGTCCAGCCTCGAAAAGCGCGGTGCCGTGGTGACTGTGCATGATCCGCTGTACACGGACGCCGAACTGGAAAAGCTCGGTTTCACCGCCTACCACGTTGGCGAGCCCGTGGATGCGGCGATCGTCCAGGCCGACCATGCCGAGTACCGCACGCTGACCCCGGCTGACCTGCCCGGCATCAGGGCGTTCATTGACGGCCGCCGGGTGAGCTCGGCCGACAAGTGGGACGGCGTGGTTTACCGCGTCATCGGCAAGGCCTAGAGCGCCTCGCGGCAGTCTTTGCCGCTGCGGCTGGGGCCGCAGCGGCACTTTTCGAGAGGAACCAAAGTATGACGACGACGATAGCTCCGAGCGCTGATGTTTCGGACCAGGCCATCCTCGGCGAGGGCACGAAGATCTGGCACCTCGCCCAGGTCCGTGAACAGGCGAACCTCGGCGCGAACTGCATCGTGGGACGCGGCGCCTACGTCGGCACCGGCGTGCAGATCGGCGAGAACACCAAGATCCAGAACTACGCCCTGGTGTATGAGCCGGCCAAACTCGGCAAGGGTGTCTTCATTGGTCCGGCCGTGGTCCTGACCAACGACACCTACCCCCGGTCGGTCAGCCCGGACGGCTCCCTTAAGAGCGCCCACGACTGGACACCGGTCGGTGTGACCATCGAGGACGGCGCCTCCATTGGTGCCCGCGCCGTGTGCGTTGCCCCGCTGACGGTGGGGCGCTGGGCGACGGTTGCTGCCGGCGCCGTCGTCACCAAGGATGTTCCGGCCTTTGCGCTGATGGCCGGGGTCCCGGCACGCCGCCTGGGCTGGGTGGGCAAGGCCGGCGAGCCGCTGCGGCAGGAGGGGGACTTCTGGGTCTGCCCGGCCACCGGCGCCAAATACATTGAAGACGGAAATTCCCTGAAAGAGTCTGAGGAGAACGCATGAGCTACGACTTTATCCCCGCGGCGAAGCCGATCATCGGCGACGACGAGCGGGCCGCCGTCGACGCCGTTCTGGCCACCGGCATGCTGGCCCAGGGCCAGCAGGTGGCCGAGTTTGAGAAGGAATTCTCCGAGGTCCTCCTCGACGGGCGCTCCTCCGTGGCAGTGAACTCCGGAACCTCCGGACTGCATCTCGGGCTCCTGGCCGCGGGTGTCGGGGCCGGGGACGAAGTCATCGTTCCCTCATTCACCTTCGCCGCTACCGGCAACTCGGTGGCCCTGGCCGGTGCCACCCCGGTGTTTGCCGACATCGAACTGGACCACTACACCCTGGACGTGGACCACGTCGCCTCGCTGATCACGGACAAGACCAAGGGCATCATGCCGGTCCACCTGTACGGGCACCCGTTCAACGTCGAGGGTCTGGGGAAACTCGCCGCAGAGCGCGGTATCGACCTGTACGAGGATGCGGCCCAGGCCCACGGGGCAAGCTTCAACGGCCAGAAGGTTGGAACGTTCGGCAAGTTCGCCATGTTCAGCCTGTACCCGACGAAGAACATGACCTCCGGTGAGGGAGGCATGGTCTCCACCCCTGACAGCACCGTGGAGCGGAACCTGCGCCTGCTGCGCAACCAGGGCATGGAAAAGCAGTACGAAAACGAGCTCGTCGGCTTCAACGCCCGCATGACCGACCTGCACGCCTCCATCGGCCGGGTCCAGCTCAAGAAGGTCCTTGGCTGGACCGAACAGCGGCAGCAGAACGCTGCGTTCCTCACCGCCAACCTCCAGGGTGTCGGCACGCCCAAGGTCGCCGAGGGCGCGTCCCACGTCTACCACCAGTACACGATCCGTGTGCCGGAAGACCGGGACGGACTGGCCAAGGCACTGCGCGAGGAATACAACATCGGCACCGGCGTGTACTACCCGGTTCCCAACCACCGCCTGCCCTCGTTCAACCGCACCGAGGACCTGCCCAACACCGAAACCGCGGCGAAGGAAGTCCTGTCCCTGCCGGTGCACCCGTCCCTGAGCCAGAACGACCTGGACCGCATCGTCACCGCGGTCAACAAGCTCGTCCAGGCAGGTGCCTGATGGCTAACCTGCGCGTGGGCCTCATTGGCCTGGGCATGATGGGCCGCCACCACGCGCGCGTGGTCCGGGAGCTCGACGGCGTCGATCTGGTCGCCGTCGCCGACTCGTACGGTGACCCGCACGGCGTCGCCGGCCAGCTGGGCGTCCTGTCTTCAGTCGAGGAACTCATCGCCGCCGGCATCGACATGGCGGTCGTGGCTGTTCCCACCGGTCTGCACGAGGAAGTCGGACTGGCCCTGGCCGATGCCGGCGTCCACACCCTGGTGGAGAAGCCGATCGCGTCCAGCGCGGAGGCCGGCCAGCGCCTGGTTGACGCGTTCGAGGCCAAGGGCCTCGTCGGCGCCGTCGGCCACATCGAGCGGTTCAACCCGGCCCTGCAGTCGCTGCGCAAGCGGATCGAGGCCGGCGAGCTGGGCGACGTCTACCAGATCGCCACCCGCCGTCAGGGCCCGTTCCCGGCCCGGATTGCCGACGTCGGCGTGGTCAAGGACCTCGGCACCCATGACATCGACCTGACCGCGTGGCTGGCACAGAGCCGCTTCGAGTCCATCTTTGCCCGCACCACCACCCGCAGCGGCCGCCCGCACGAGGACATGGTCGCCGCGACAGGACAGCTGGACAACGGCGTCATCACCAACCACCTGGTCAACTGGCTCTCGCCCATGAAGGAACGCCTCACCATCGTCACCGGTGAAAAGGGAGCCTTCGTGGCGGACACCATCACCGCGGATCTCACGTTTTTTGAGAACGGCACGGTGGCTACTGAATGGGAGTCCATGGCCGCGTTCCGGGGCGTTTCCGAAGGCAATGTGCTCCGTCTTGCCATCGCCAAGCCCGAGCCGCTGCGGACAGAGCACGAAGCGTTCCGCGACGCCGTCCTCGGTCTGCGCAGCGACGTCGTCACCATGCGCGAAGGCCTGGACACGCTCCGCGTGGCCGAAGCCGTGCTGGAATCCGCCACGACCCGGCAGCTTGTCAAGGTTCCCGGTTCGTGACCCAGCAGCAGGCTCCCCGCGTTACCATCGCCAGCCGCCTGTTCGCCCCGGAGACCGGGGCAGCGGCTTACCGCTTGAAAGCACTTGCTAACGGGCTGGCCGAACAAGGGGCGGAAGTCCGGGTCATCACCACCCGGCCACCGCACGGACTCACAGGCGCCGACGGCGACTACCAGGTCAGCCGGTGGCCGGTTCTGCGCGACGCCGGTGGCAACGTCCGGGGCTACATCCAGTACCTCAGCTTCGACATTCCGCTCTTTTTCCGGCTGCTCCTCGCACCCAAGCCGGACGTGGTGGTGGTGGAACCGCCGCCCACTACAGGGCTCATTGTCAAGACTGTCTGCTGGCTGCGAAGAATCCCGTACGTCTACTTCTCCGCCGACGTTTCGTCGTCCGCCGCGAAGGGGATCGGCGTGAAGGGCCCCGCTCTCCGTTTGCTCACCTGGATGGAGCGCTGGGTTCTTAAGTCGGCAGCCGGCATCCTGGCCGTATCCGAGGGGGTGCGCCAGGAGGTCCGGGCCTTGACCGGACGGGAACACGGCATCCACATGGTCGGGACCGGGGTCGATACGGACACGTTTTCCCCTGTTGGCGATGCCAAACCCGACGAGGGCGCGTTCTTCATTTATGCGGGCACCATGTCCGAGATCCAGGGAGCGGGGGTATTTGTCGATGCCTTCGCCCTCATCGCGCAGGACAATCCCGATGTGCGGCTCCTGATGTTCGGACAGGGCGTGGAACTGGAAGAGCTGAAGGCCCGGGCCGCGTCCATCGGTCCGCAGGTGCAGTTCAGGCCGCCTATATCCGGATCCGACGTGGCATCGTACTTCAGGAGTGCCGTTGCGAGCCTGGCGTCGGTTCGGCCCGGAAAAGGCTATGACTTTGCATTTGCAACCAAGTCGCTCGCTGGCCTGGCCGCCGGAGCCCCGACAATTTATGCGGGCGTAGGACCAATGGTGGAGTTGATCGAGGAGAATACGCTCGGCATCGCCTCTGAGTGGGATCCTGCCAGCGTTGCCCTGGCGATGAAGGCCATGATCGCCAACCCGGTTGCCGAAGAAGACCGCTCCAGGCTCTCAGCCTGGACAGAAGAACACTTTTCCCTCAGGTCGGTGGGTCAGGCCGGCGCGGAGCGGGTTCTCTCGTGCATGAAAGTCAAAGATTAGCGTGAATCCGGAACCGGTACCGGTGTGCCCAACACCCTCCGCCAGGTACCGGCAGCCCTGACCATCGATAAAAACGCGGTTACTAGCTATGGGATACTGAATCAGTGAGTCGTACTTGGATTGTCATGCCCGTCTACAACGAGGCGTCCGTCGTCGGCAACGTCATTCGCGGGTTGCTGCCCGACTTCCCTAACGTGGTGTGCGTCGACGACGGCAGCTCTGATGGCTCCCAGAGCGTCGCCAGCCAGGCCGGTGCAGTCGTAGTGCAGCACCCCGTCAACCTGGGCCAGGGCGCCGCCCTCCAGACCGGCATCGAATATGCGCTCAGCGATCCTGAGCTGGATTGCATCGTTACTTTCGACGCTGACGGACAACACCGGGTGGAAGATGCGAAGGCCATGGTCGCGCGGATCAAGTCGGGAGAAGCCGACGTCGTCCTGGGGTCGCGTTTCCTCGATGACCGTACCCAGCTGTCCCTTGCCAAGCGGGTCGTGCTGAGGACCGCCGCGCTGCAATCGCGCATGTCCACGGGGCTGGAGCTCTCTGACGCCCACAACGGATTGAGGGCGTTCAACGCCGAGACGGCCGGAAAGATCCATCTGACCCAGAACCGCATGGCACACGCTTCAGAGCTCATACATCAGATAGCGGCGATCAACCCTCGATGGGTTGAGCATCCGGTTGAAATCATCTACACCGACTATTCACGGTCCAAGGGGCAGTCGCTCCTGAACTCCGTGAATATCGTTGCGGACCTGTTCTTTAGGTGACATTGTGCAGATTGTTGTTCAGATAGTTCTTGTCCTGTCGGTAGTGCTCGTCTCATTGGCGCTCATGCGGGGCGGATCCAATGCCCGGCACCTGGCAATCCGGCGGATCATGCTCGTGCTGTTTGCCTGTGTCGCAGCTTTTTCGGTGTTTTTCCCGGAACTGCTTACCCAGGTGGCGCGCTTCTTCGGCATCGGCCGGGGAACAGACCTCGTTCTCTATGCGCTGACCGTGAGCTTCCTGGTTTTCATGGCTACGACGTACCAGCGGTTCCGGCACCTCGAAACCACGTTCACGAAGCTGGCCAGGCGCATCGCCCTGGATGAAGCCGAAAAGCCATGGGCCGGCTCAGAGCTGGAGCGCCGCTCCAAAGGGCTCTAGCGGGAAAATAGGGGAACCGCCGCAGAGGCAACCCCGGTGTCCGGAGGGAAGCACGCTTCTTCCCCCGGCTCTCAACGAGAGGTTGTCGGCAGACTTGCCTATTTTTCGAACAACAGACGTGACCGCCGCGGATAGCAGAAGCCTCTCCGTCAGGTGGATCTTTGCCCTCGCGGGCAGCGTGGCGCAGGGCCTGGTCCGATTTCTCTACAGCGTGCTGGTGGGCCGCTTCGTTGGGGTTGCCGCCCTGGGAACCGTGAACTCTGCCATCTCCGTAGCCTTGCTTCTGAGCCTGCTATGGCCAACATCCGCGGGGCAGGGTGCCACCCGGTTTGTCGCCCAGATGCGCGGCGCCGGCCGGGATGACCAGGCCCAGGCCGTGGCCAACTACCTCGGCCGCCGCATGCTCCTGAGTGCTTTTGCCTTGGCTGCCGCTGCGTTCGGAGCCTGTGCTTTCCTGCTGCACACTGACCTGGTCACGGCTGCATGCTGCGCACTTTTGCTGCTGGGCTACGCATCGTGGTCTTTCGCCCGCGGCGTTCAGTACGGCGGTGGCCAGATTGCCCGGGCGGCGCTGTGGGACGTGGGAGGATCCGTCCTCGCCATCGGCCTGCTGGTCCTTGTGCTGCTGCTTGGCTGGAATGCAGTCCTGCTGGTTCCGATGGCTGTGGCCTATGGTCTGTACGGGGTCATCTGCTGGCCGAAGAGGTCGACAGTCGAAGTGGACAAGACGCTGACGGCGGAGATGAACAGCTTTGTCCGCTACGGTGTCCTGGGTACGCTCTCCAGCACTGGACTGCTGCAGCTGTCCATGATCGCCGCCCAGTTTTTCGGCACGGACATCGAGGCCGGTTTCTATGCAGCGGCACTCAGCCTTGCGACGCCGGCGACCATGCTCGCCAGGACCGTCAGCCAGGTGCTTTTCCCCTCGATGGCGGAGGCAGGAGGCCGGGAGGACCCGACGTCGCTGCGGCGCCAGACCGACGTGATGACGAGGGGCCTGGTGGTCACCATGATCGCAGTCTTCGGTGCCCTGGCCTTGGCCAGCCCCCTCGTCGTCGACCTCTTCTTCGGCGAACGGTACGCGGGCGCGAAGGGCCTGCTTGCCGTCCTGCTTATCGCAGTCATGTTTACGACTCTTCCGGTGGCGTGCATCAACCGGCTCAACTCCACGGGCACCCGCGGTGCCCGGTTTGTGTCACTGACGGCCATGGGCGGACTGATATTGGCCGTTGTCCTCTGGTTCCCGCTGTCAGGTTTCCTGGGCCTGGAAGGTGTTGCTGCCGGTTACCTGATCGCCACACTCGCCACAGCGACGGTTTCCATTGTGCGCAGCTGGCGGATGGACAACCAGGAATGGAAGGGGCTGTTCGCAAAGGCCGTCGTCGGGGTCCTGCTCATTGTGGC
The DNA here is from genome assembly GCF_042668165.1 of Arthrobacter sp. NPDC057388. Classification (NCBI taxonomy): domain Bacteria; kingdom Bacillati; phylum Actinomycetota; class Actinomycetes; order Micrococcales; family Micrococcaceae; genus Arthrobacter; species Arthrobacter sp. NPDC057388. The sequence continues at coordinate 32,051 of NZ_JBHVBL010000032.1, read as the reverse complement.
TGGCCTCGTGTACACCCGCGCCGCATCCTTGCCGGATATTGCCGGGCCCTTTCTCGCGCTGGGGTTCGTCGCGGTTTGGGCTGTGGTTTGCCGCGCTGACGTGCAGCGAATCCGCTCCGTCAGGACCAAACCCCAGCCGGCGCCCGATGATGCTGCTCAGGACCAGAGCAAGCTGTCCGGTGACGGGCAGGACGAAACCAGCAACAAATAGGGCAGGTCAGGCAGCCTTCTCAAGGAGCAGCCGCTGGATGATGTCCCGCACGACGTCCTCGTCTTCCCGCGAGCTGAGCGCCCTGGCAGCAGCGTCAGCATTCTTCTTGAAGCGGTCCACGTCCTCGGCGGACAGCGCCCGAATTGCGTCTGCGAGGGCTTCGGAAGAGTAGTCGCGGGTCACCACGCCAATGTCGTGACGGTCAATGAGCGCGGAGGTCTCCGGTGAGGGGCTGAACACAAGGCCGAGCCGGGCCTGGACGAAATCGAAGAATTTGTTGGGCAGCATGAGCCTGTGATTGGTGGTCCGCGGCGGGAGGCTGAAGATGCCCAGGTCGTACTGGTTCAGCGTCCGGGGAAGGTCGTCGGGAGCGACGGCGTCATGGAACCTGATCCGGTCCGAGCCGGCCGACAGCTTCTTCAGCTCCGCCCAGTACTTTCCGCCGTCCCGCGCCTTGACGAGGTAGAAATCAAGCGTGTAGCTGTCGTCCAGCTGCAGAACGGCGGCGATCATTCCCTCAAGGTTGCGGCCAGGTATCGCTGCACCGCTGTGGACCAGCCGCACCGTACCCGGCACGGGCTCGCTGGGGCGGAGATCACGGAAAGCGCCGGCGTTGCGCACCACCCGGACACTCAGACCGAACCGCTCCTCATACAGTTTTCCGATGGAGCCGTTCACCGCGCTGACGGCCTGTGTGCGGGGCAGGTACTCACGGCACACATGGGTCATGAATGGCTTTACCAGAAGACGCCATGACAGGACGTGGGCCCGCTCCTCCGGCGCCCATTCATGCATGTCGCCCCAAACGGAAACTGGGCTGTCCATCTGATCGGCGAGGTGGTGCGCCAACGGCAAGGCCCGCGCCTCATTGGCTACGACCAGGTCAAACTGCTGGCCCGCGGCCAGCTCGGCCGCCGCCTTGACTGCCGGCGCGGACAAAGCCACAGCCTTGAACCTCCGCAGTGCAAGGGCGAGTACGCCCGGAACGGTCTGGGGGAGTGACGGCAGCGCGGAGTTGATCCGCAGGTGGTGGGTTGCCTTGGCCGGCTTCTCCCCGTAGCTGAGCGTTGTGACCTCGCCAAATTCGGACAGCACCTCAAGCTGCCGCAGCACCCGGGAGTCAGCCATGATGTCCGAGAAGGAGATGCAGAGAATTCGTGCTGTCAATTTAGTGCCTCCGTTTTCGAGCAGTCGCCCATATCCCCGCCGTCGCACTCCACGCTCCGCCGATTCCAGTGTGCCAGTCTAGTCGAAGTGCACACGTTCCTGTGTCCCGGCGCCCCGGCCTGGCTGGCGCCGAGAACCGTGGCTGTGGGGGATTGATAGCATACGGGCAGGACCTGTGGCCCCTTGAAAGTGCCATGCTGTCCGTTGCTTGAGCCGCGCGCCCGACTCCAAATTCCGCGAAAGTGTTTCCAGGTTCCACATGAAAATCGCACTCACCAAGAGTTCCTTGCTTGTTCCGCCGACCTATTTCGCAGTGGCACACGCCATGCGCATGGCCGGCGAAGAAACCCGGTTTCATTTCTTCACCATGGCTGCGGAGATACGCGATAACGCTGTCACCGTGCCCGTGACGGACTTTGCGCCGCGGCGGGATCTGCCCTTCAAGAAGAGGGAAAAATACCTTCCCATCGTCATGCCCGCCATGGCAAAGGCGATATCGGACTACTGCCCTGACATCATCCACCAGCATTTTGCGACATGGTCCTGGCCCGCGGTGGCCGCGTCGAAGCGTCGCGACATTCCGCTGCTGACCACGCTGCACGGAGCCGACGTCGTCATGGCCGGCAGGAACCACAGATCTGCGATGGAGCGATGGCACAAGCACAACCTCCGCGCGTCGATGAGCAGGAGCCAGCGCATACTGGCGGTCAGCGAATATCTCGCGGCACTTGCTGTCCGCAATGGCTTTCCTGCCGGAAAGATTGACGTCCATTACCAGGGCGTGGACACCGATATCTTCATCCCCGACCCCTTGCGCCGGGAAAATCCCGTGCCAACTGCCCTGTTCATCGGCGCCCTGAACCACCAGAAAGGCATCAGCCACCTGGTGGAAGCGTCGAACCAGCTGATCGGCACCGTTCCGCACCGCCTGCTGGTGGCAGGGAAAGGTGTGTTGGAGCCCGAAATTATCCGGGCGGCAGAGCAGAACGCGCAGATGTCCTTCCTTGGATCGCTAAGCCGCGAGGGCGTGCTGAAGAACCTCCAGCACGCCGACGTAGTGATAGCACCGAGCCGGATGCACAACGGGGCGCGGGAGGCAGCCGGCCTGGTTCTTCTGGAGGCCCAAGCCTGTGGGACTCCTGTAATTGCCTACAACAGCGGCGGCACATCGGAAATGACCGGTCCGGAGTCTGGCCGGCTCGTACCCGAGGACGACGTCACGTCGCTCCGCAGGGCCATGGAGGACTTTTTCCGGATGGATCCAGGCTCCCGGAGCGGGCTGCGCGGCTCAGCCAGGGAATTTGCTGTGGCGGAGAGAAGCCTGGCGAAGAGCTGCCTGGAACTTTCCCGTCACTATCAGGAGCTTGCCCGGTAAACCGGGTCCGCTTACCGGCAGGCGACGACCTCGTACAGTCCGGCTGCCCCCTGTGAGTCAAGCAGGCGCAGGCCCGGGGTTCCCGCCAGCGACGTCAGGGCCGGGTAATGCTTGCCCTGGTGCACTTCCTTCGGACCGAAATCCAGTACGTAGAAGCTGTTCTCCCGGGCGATCATCTCGCAAACCTCGGGATCCTTGGCGACCGCCTTGAGTCGGCTCACGATGACCCGCTCTGACGGACTCGGAGACGAGCTGATCGCCGGAAGCATGGCGTCCCGGCCGCTGTAGGCATAAACGAGGGATGCCCCTGTCCACGGGTTCCCGACCACTACAGAACCGGCGGGGACATGCTGATCGATGCGCCTAAGCAGGGCTTCCTCGTCAGAGGAGAGCAGCGGTGAAGCGTCCGTGGAACTGTACGATTGGGCGGCCTTTGCCTGTTCGGTGCTGATTGAGCGCCCTTGCGCCAGCGCTGCGACGGCAAGAACCAGCAGCGCTGAAACGGCGAAGCTGATGGCACGGAGGGCCGGCCTCCTGGCGGGAGCCAGCCGCCGCTGTGCCGCCTGCAGGAAGCTTTCGATCAGCCAGCTTCCGCCAATGGCCGAGATGACCAGGGCGGTAATGGGCAGGAGGGCCGCCAGGCGGTAGGCATCGTTGTACCAGACGCCGGTCCAGAAACTGCGCGTCGGGCCTGCAGGGTAACCGGCCACGACGGCGTAAAAGCCCAGGGAGATCAGGAAACATCCAAGAATCCATAGCCTCCGCTGGACGCACAGGATAACAATGCCCACGATGGTCAGTGCAAAAATGAGCCAAGGCACATCGCGGCTCTGCGGTGCACTCGTGAGGGCTTCGCCGATTGCCCGGGGGAGAGTGGTCACGGGCGGCCAGAACGAGGCAGCCTCGCTTGGGCGCACCTTGGTCCAGAGGAGCCAGGCAACGGCACCATAGGCGAGAACGGCCGCGAAGGCGATCAGTGCTTTGCGGATCCGGTGCTCTTGGCCCCGAACATGAAGGCTGCGTTTGGCGAACCAGACCAGCAGCGGGGCCACGGCGAAGGCAATCAGAGTCATCGTCGTGCTGGGATGGGCCAGGGTCAGCCCAATCGATGCAACGCCGAGCAGGCCGACATACAAGATGGTGGAGGCATGCCTGTCGCGTCCTATGCCCAGGAGTTCCACAACAGCGCCGAGGCAAAAGGGGAGCAGCGCTATGGCGAGCAGGGTCGGGTAGAGCACCCCGAAGTCGACCATCAGGTACGGGAATGAGCTGAAGCCTGCGGCCAGGGCCCCGGTCACCATCATGGGGACGGGGCGGCGGCCTGTCAGTGTCGCAACCAGGAACATTGCGGTCAGGGGCCAGACCACAGCCGCGATGATCATGTTGGTCACGTTGACGGCCAGGGGTATGGACGTCCCGCCGGCATCGACCACAAGGGCCACTACGTCGTGCCACGCAGCGGGATAGAAGCTGAGCCGGTTGGAACTTGCGTCCAGTGATGCCAGGGTCAGCGACGAGGCGCGGCCGCTGTCGGCAATCACGCGCAGGGCGTTCAGGTGAAAAACGTTGTCATACGTCTGGGAGATATGTTCCGGGCCGCCGAAGATCCGTGTGAATCTGACGGAGATGATTGCCGCGGGGATGCCGATGGCCAGCAGGTACGCGGCGGAGCGGAGGACTCCCGGCAGCCGGCCCACCTCCGGCCGTGGCCAACTCCCGGAGGCGCGCCGCAGCCACAGGACCCTTAGCCCGGCAGTTGCGGCGGTAAATATGAGAGTTATCAGGACCATGGAGACCACAGACCAGCGGATGTTCAGCATCTGGAGCAGGATGGCGCCCACTGAGGCAACGGACACGGTCAGAGGTGCCGATGCACTCCACAATGTCAGACCGCGTGCACCCATCGTCCTGGCCAGCAGTGCTCCGGGAAGGAAGAGCACCAGCAGGCCGACAATAATCGTGGGGATGGTCTGCATCCAGCTCATCAGGTGAGTCTCCTAGTTTCCGTCAAAGAGTTCAGGATACAAGCCAGTGAGGTGGAACCTGTCATCGGTGTGGGCATAGTGAAGGCAGCCGAAAGTCTGTTTCGGCGTGCGGATCCTGACTGTGTTCTAGTTCGCGCCGGTGGAGGCAGCAACCAGCGGCGCCGTGCCGACGGTCCCCGCCGTCGAAGCCACGCCCCATTTGCTGCCTGCAAGGATGGGGTAGTAGCGCAGCTGGCCGGAGGTCTGGAGTGCCAGGACGCCCTTGCTGCCCGTGCCTGCGAACCCGGCCGTGGCCGAGAACTGCCGGAAGAACTGCCAGCCGGTGCCAACCGTCTTTCTGGTTTCTGACACAAACCTGCTGGTTCCGGTGGACCGGTAGAGCCGCATGCTGCCCTGCCCGTCCACCGCCAGCAGATCCTGTTTGCCGTCGGAATCGAAGTCGACCATGGCGAGCTTGAGTCCTGCCCAACCGCTGCCAATCCGCACCGGAGCGCTGAGTCCCCGCCCGGAGGCGTTTGCCCAGTAATTCAACACTCCGTCGGCGCCATAGCCCACGATCCCGGGATACTTGGTGCCCGCGATCCATTTGCCGGCCAGCAGCCTGGTCTGCGCGAAACCCGAGGCGGCGACGGTGATGGGGGCAGCGAAGCCACCTGCGGCGTAGCCCGCATACAGTGTGAGCGCACCGCTGGACTTCTGGGCGAGAACGTCGGCGACGCCGTCGCTGTTCCAGTCAACGACGTTCAGGGACTTCATTCCTGACCAGCCCACACCGATCTGGTACGGGGATCCGATTGCGGAGGCGTTGGTTTCCGGGTGGTCCCACAGTCCTCCCGCGGCATCGACTTTGAGAACATCTGCTGTGCTGGTGATGGCGCGTCCGCGCGTAATCAGGGAACTGCCGGAGATCAGGACACCTGCCCAGCCGGTCCCTTCCACGGATTTGGCGCCCACCACGCCGCCGGCCACCGGATGGTAGCTGAGCGTGCCCGCAGCGTTGCGGGCCAGCAGTCCGGTGGAGGACGCGGACGTGAAGCCGTTCGCGGGGCTGATGCTGTTCATCGCGGCCCAGCCGTTCCCGATGACCTTCCGGGTCTCGGCGATGAACGAACCGGCGCCGCCAGAGCGGAAGAGCCACATCCGTCCCAGATAGTCGACGGCGAGGATGTCCTGGTTTCCGTCGCCGTCTGCGTCCGTCATGGAGATATCCATCCGGACAAACCCGGTACCGATGCCCGCGCCGGCTCCCAGGGCGCCGCCTGACGGATTGGCGTAATACTGCACTGCTCCGTTGGGCCTGCGGACGACGACGCCGGGGTATTTGGACGCCTTGTTCCAGCGGCCAATCGTAATGTCGGCTCCCGACAGGCCGGAGAGGAGGGCTTTCCTGGCAGCAAATCCTCCGGCTGCCAAGCCGGTCTGGATACCGAGCGTTCCCGCGGTGCTGACCGTAGCAAGGTCCTGGATGCCATCGGCGTTCCAGTCGGTGACATGGACGGAAGCAAGACCGGTGAACCCCGAGCCGATCTTGGTGGCAGCACCCAAAGATCCCGAACTCGCGGCCCGGCGGAAGAGGCCACCGGCCCTATCAGCGGTGACCACGTCCGACGCCGATCGGATGGACGGAGATGCCGCGGGGGGCGGTGCCACCGGGACCAGGTTGACGTTTTCGCCGCCGGCAATAAGGTACGGGTTCCAGCCGGCGCCGAGCGCACTGGAAACACCCCAGGTTCCGTTGCCGGGCACGGGGTAGTAGTAGAGCTGGCCACTGGTGTTGCGGGCGAGGAGGCCGTTTGTCCCGGCGCCCTTGAAGTTTGTGGTTACGGTGACGCTGGTCATCTTGTGCCAGCCGCTGCCGATCGTTTTGCGTGCTTCCGTCACGAAGGAGCCGGCGCCGTTGGACCTGTACAGCCGAAGCGCGCCGGCAGGGTCCTGGGCGAGAATGTCCTGGCTGCCGTCGCCGTCGAAGTCAATCATAGTCAGGTTCAACCCGGCCCAGCCCTGCCCGATTGATGTTCCGGTGCTGACGCCGGTTCCAGAATTATTGCGCCAGAGGCGGAGGGCACCGGAGGAGTCCCGGGTGATGATGTGCGGGTAGTAGCTGCTGTTGAGCCAATATCCGATCGTCAGCTGGTAATTGCCCCAGCCAGAGGCAGCGAGCTCCGGACCCGCAGCAAATCCGCCGATTGCGCGGCCGAGATACACATTGACGCGGCCCGATGTCCACTGCGCCACGATGTCGAGTACCCCGTCGGCATTCCAGTCGATGACGTTGATCGACCGGAGGTTGGTCCAACCCTGCCCGATCTGTTTGCGGGTGCGGAAGGTCCCGCTGCCGGTTGCCGGGTAGTCCCAAAGAATGCCCGAGGCGTCCGCGGCGACCACGTCGCCCAGGGACGTAATGGAGGGCGTGGGTACAGCGCCGTCAGCCTGGGACGCAAACCGCCGCAGGCTGTCCAGGGTTCCGTTCCAGGCGTTGGAGTCCCCGGCGAAGGGGCCGGTTGCACTGTACTGCCACACGCTGTACGTTCCCCAGCCGTTGGGCATGGCACCCACGTAGCGCGAATATGAGGCAAGGTGGAGGGGCTGCCGGCTGAACGCGCCGGAGTTTCCCGTGCACGTTGTCCACCAGTCGGTGGTTGTGTAGATCATCGGCAGCCGGCCGGTCCGGGCCAGCACGCGGTTGGAAAACGCCGCAATCCAGTTGACCATCGAGGCCTGGCTCATGTTGTAGCACGTGTTGCCCAGGGAAGGGTAAGGGTTGTACTCGATGTCCAGCAGCGGGGGCATCGTATTGCCGTCTCCGCTCCAGCCGCCTCCGTTGTTGACGAAGAAATCGGCCTGCGCCGCTGCGGTGGAAACACCGGGCAGCGCGAAATGGTAGGCGCCGCGGATCATTCCGGCGCCGCGTGCGCCGCCATACTGCGAGCTGAACAGCGGGTTTGTATAGGTTGTTCCTTCGGTCGCCTTCACGTAGGCGAACCTGGCGCCGAGACTGTACTGCGCCGCCCAGTTGACGCTTGACTGGTGGCTGCTGACGTCCAGGCCCTGGACACCTGGAGCCATCCATGTGTTGGCCGCTTCTGTAGTTGCCGCTGCCGACAACGGCGATGACTTCTTGGCGAGGGATTCACGCCGTTTGAGGCCCTGGCCCATGTAGGAGCCGTTCGCTCCAATTTCGGCCCGCAGGGCGTCCATATTGACCGGCGCCGATGTGGACGTCGCCGTCGGGTCCGGGGATTCCGCGGGGGAGGCAACAGATGGCGGTACCGGGGCGCCTTGGGCCGGGAGCCCGCCGCCGACGGACAGCGCAGCCGACAAGAGAGCGGTTGTGCCCAACAGGCCCAGGCGTCTTGCGCCCGCCAGACTGGGCTTTGCGATTCTGCTATTCGAGGATTGATTCATCTCATACTCCGTAGCCTTGAACTGCTGGCAGACAGTGGCTTGATGGCAGAGTCGTTCACCGTTTGGCCCCCTAAAACGCCCGCGCGCGTGAGCGGTTTAGTGTAGCACTGGAGGTGCTGGTGTGACTAACGTGACACCTGATCACTTCTGGGGGCCCGCGTGGCGCCATATTTCTGCCCCTTCACCGCCGGGAACTACACTGAGTGGCTGGTCCCGTGCCCCCTGATCGGGAAACCCTCAACCGACCATGCGAAGGAACGATGAGCATTGCCTGCACACCCGTCCCTTGAACACCCCCCTCTTGTCCGCTCAGGCGCCATTGATTTTTTGCGCATCCTGGGAATCGCGGCCGTGGTTGCCGGCCATGTTGGCGCCTGGTCCGGGCCTGTCGTCCGGGAGACTGTCTATACATGGCACGTGCCGCTGTTTTTCTTCCTCTCGGGTTATCTCTGGTCCGAAGGCCGCAGTGTGATCGAGGAGATGACCAAGCGCGCAAAAACACTCCTGCTCCCGTACATCGTGTGGCTGGTTCCGGTTGGCCTGTGGTGGCTGTCGCAGACGGACGTGGTCCGCGGTGCGGACCTCCGGAAACTCATGTTGGGGGGTTCAAACATTGGCGGAACACTGGCAGCGTTCTGGTTTGTGACTGCCCTCTTCTTCGCCGTAGTGGCTCTCCGCGCGATCCAGCGCTTCCCTGACTGGCTTCAATGGACGCTGGCGGTGATCGCGTTGCTTGTCACCGTGCGGGCGCCCGAGCTGGTGGCCCGGGTTCCGCTTGCTGCCGGCGTCGGACTGGCGTGCATCGTGTTCGTTCTGGCAGGCCGGGAATTCAAGCGCCACCGGCTGAGGATCCGCCGGCCTTTGATGACCGCGTTCGTCATCCTCGGCGGCTGTGCCACCCTCATACTGACCGGCTGGTCCACATATCTCGACCTGAAGTACGCGCGGCTGGGTACGCCCGTCATCACCGTCCTCGTGGCGATTGGAATATGCGCGTCACTGCTCCTCATTGCCGAGCATGCCATCCCCCTGCTCGGCCCGCGGGTTAACAAGGAACTGAGCACGCTTGCCAGTGGCGGGTTCATGGTTGTCCTGACCCATGCCGTGGTGCTGGTTGAGCTGACGAAGCTCGGCCTTGCCCCATGGCTGGTCTTTGCGGGTGCACTGGCCGGTCCTTGGCTGCTCGCACTGGTCATTCTCAGAACCGGCCTGGCCCCCGTCCTCCTGGGTGTGCCGGTCCGGAAGGAGCCCGAGCCGGCGCGGGAACTGGTGGGAAGCGCGCGTATGTGATCGCGCCTGATGTCGGCGGGTCGGTGACCGGCAGCCCGATGGTCGATTACGGACCCGGGTGTGGCAGCTTTAGACTGGGGGCCATGAAGGTTTTGGTTACCGGCGGCGCCGGCTACATCGGATCACACACGGCCCTTTGCCTGCTTGAGGACGGGCATGAGGTTGTCGTGCTGGACAACCTCATGAACTCGAACATCGAGGCGGTCCGCCGGGTTGAGGAGCTCACGGGCAAGAACGTGGAGTTCCGCGAGGCGGACCTGCTCGACGCCGAGGCCGTGGATAACGTCTTCGCGGAGGGCGGATTCGACGCCGTCATCCACTTCGCGGGCCTGAAGGCCGTCGGCGAGTCCGTAGCGAAGCCGCTGTGGTACTACAAGAACAATGTGGTGGGCACGCTCAACCTCCTCGAGAGCATGGAGAAGGCCGGTGTCCGGCGCCTGGTGTTCAGCTCGTCCGCCACCGTCTACGGCGCCTCGGAGCACGTCCCCCTGATCGAGAAGTCCCCGCTGGACGCCACCAATCCCTACGGCCGGACGAAAGAGCAGATCGAGGACATCCTGTCCGACCTGAGTGACGCCGACCCCCGGTGGAGCATCGCGCTGCTGCGCTACTTCAACCCCGTCGGCGCGCACGAATCAGGGCGTATCGGTGAAGACCCCCGCGGCATCCCCAACAACCTGCTGCCCTTTGTTGCCCAGGTCGCGGTGGGGCGGCGCGAGAAGGTCATGGTCTTTGGCAATGACTACCCGACGCCCGACGGCACTGGCGTCCGCGACTACATCCACGTCATGGACCTTGCAGCCGGCCACCTGGCAGCCCTGAATTATCTCCAGACGAAGACCGGCTCTTTCCGCTGGAACCTCGGGACCGGCCGCGGGTCATCCGTCCTGGAAGTCATCGAGGCCTTCGGTGCTGCAGCAGGGCGCCCGGTGCCGTATGAATTCGCACCCCGGCGGCCGGGTGACGCGGCCGTCAGCTACGCTGACGCATCCGCAGCCCTGGCGGACCTGGGATGGTCCGCGCACCGCGACCTGGCACAGATGTGCGCTGACCATTGGCGCTGGCAGAGTGCCAACCCCTACGGCTACGCAGGCTCGGAGGCCGTGGACCCGGTAGGAGCGGCCGCGGAGTAGCGGCGCAGGGCTGCTTTCGCCCGTTATCCACATCTTGCGCTGGGTGTCTTGGCTCACGGCATTGCTTCCCGTAGTTTTGTCCCAGATGTACTGCTTCCGCTGGGGGCGGCAGTCGTTCGGGGGAATTCATGGATGCAGTTCGCATTGTCGAGGATGAAGTCCGGGAGCTGATTCGTCGGCGTGGTCTCGATCCGTTGCACCAGGCTGCCGAGGTCAGGCGGCTCGTGGAAGCGGCTGTGACCGATTATGACGAGCGTGCCCTCATGGGGCCGCTTCCGCCGCTTGGACCGTTGGAGTCGGCACGGCGTTTTGTCTTTGACGCCGTTGCCGGCTTCGGTGCCCTCCAGCCGTTGCTGGATGATCCGGGGATCGAGGAAATCTGGATCAACGCACCGACGGAAATCTATGTTGCCCGGAACGGTGAATCCGAACTTACCTCTCTGAGTCTTACTGACCAGCAGGTCCGTGACCTGGTTGAGCGCATGCTGAAGAGCTCCGGCCGCCGCCTGGACATCTCATCCCCCTTCGTGGATGCGGCGCTGCCGGACGGATCCCGGCTGCATGTGGTTATCCCGGACGTCACCCGGCGCCACTGGGCTGTCAACATCCGCAAGTTCGTTGTGAAGGCCACCCGGCTGGATCATCTTGTGGAATTGGGCACCCTGACGCCGCAGTCCGCGCGCTTCCTGGGCGCTGCCGTCGCGAGCGGGCTCAATATCCTGGTGTCAGGTGCCACGCAGGCGGGAAAGACCACACTGCTGAACTGCCTCGCCGCCAGCATTGGCAGCCGCGAGCGCGTCGTCACGGTCGAGGAGATCTTTGAACTGCAGTTTCCGCTGCGCGACGTCGTCGGCTTGCAGTGCCGGCAGCCCAATCTGGAAGGCGAAGGGGAAATCCCGCTCCGGCGGCTGGTCAAGGAAGCGCTCCGGATGCGGCCGGACCGCCTGGTAGTGGGCGAAGTCCGTGAAGCAGAGAGCCTCGACATGCTGATCGCCCTCAACAGCGGCTTGCCGGGAATGTGCACGGTACACGCCAACTCTGCACACGACGCCGTGACCAAGATGTGCACGCTTCCGCTGCTCGCCGGGGACAACATTTCCAGTGCATTTGTGGTTCCGACCGTCGCCTCCTGCATCGATCTGGTGGTCCACTGCAGCCGACTCGCGAACGGGCGCAGACAGGTGACGGAGATCCTCTCCCTGGGCAGGCGGGTCGAGAACGGGATCATCGAGTCCTCCATGATCTTTTCGACGGTCGGAGGGCTGCTGGAGCCCACGGCCAACACGATGCCGGCGGAGGAGAAATTCGCGAGGTCCGGCTATGAGGTCGCGGCGCTTTTGGACCCCCGCTGATGGCAGCGCTGCTGGGGGTCCTGACAGGGGCCGGGCTGTTCCTCATCTGGTGGTCGGCCTGGGAGCAGGCCCCCCGCCCCGAGCGTGGACCGCGGACCAGCCGACTTCATGACCTGCTCCTCTCTGCGGGCATAGAAAAGGTCACAGCCGCTGGTCTCATCAGTAGCTGCCTGGGCCTTGGTGCCTTTGCGACGATGTCCTTCTTCGCCGTCAGCAGGTCGTGGCCCATTTCGGTTTGCTTCGGCCTGTTCGGCGGCTGGCTTCCGGTGGCAGTGGTGAAATGGCGGGCCAAGCGGCGCAGCGCGGTCCTGCGGCGGGTGTGGCCCGACGTCGTCGATCACCTGCGGTCAGCCATCCGGGCCGGGCTCTCCCTGCCCGAGGCACTGATACAGCTGGGTGACAAGGGTCCAGAGGAGCTCCGTCATGTGTTTCGCGACTTCGGTTCGGATTACCGCTCGGGCGGCCAATTCGACGCGTCCCTCAACAGGCTGAAGGAGCGGTTGGCGGATCCTGTGGCCGACCGCATCATCGAGGCGCTCCGGCTGACCAGGGACGTGGGCGGTTCCGACCTCGGCAGGCTGCTGGGGACCCTCGCTGAGTTCCTGCGCGAGAATGCCCGGACCCGAAGTGAGCTGGAAGCGCGGCAGTCCTGGACCGTCAACGCGGCCCGGCTGGCCGTGGCGGCCCCCTGGATTGTCATGCTGCTGCTGGTCAGCCGCCCGGAGGCGGTCGCCGCATACAACACGCCGATGGGGGCTGCCGTCCTGTTGGGAGGCCTGGTGGTTTCGCTGGTGTGCTATTCCGTCATGCTGAAGATCGGAGCCCTGCCCCAGGAAGAGAGGGTATTGCGATGACCTTTGTTGCTGCCATCACCACAGTGCCAGCGGCCGCCATCGTCTGCGGGACACTCCTCGGAGCGGGTCTGTGGCTCCTCCTTGTACGGCTTCCGTTCATGCGGTCAGTCAGCTTCGTGGAACGCATCGAACCGCAGCTGAGATCCCAGAACCTTGAATCCAGGCTGCTGCGGGCAGAGGAGCGCGTGCTGACTCCATTTGGTCCGCTTGAGCGCATCATCCGCCCGCTGATCAGGGAAGCCACTGCCAAACTGTCGCGCTTCAACCTCGGTTCCGCGGCCCTCAGCCGGAGGCTCGCCCAGGCTGCCCTGGACAAGTCACCCCTGGACTTCCGGGCCCAGCAGCTGTTCTGTGCGCTGTGCGCGTTTATTGCCGCTGTCAGCGTCATCGTGGCGGCAGCGCTGGCCGGGAGGTTTAGTCCGGTCCTGGCCGTGGCGGTTGCGGTCGGCAGCGGGATCGGCGGATTCCTCTTCCGCGACTACTGGCTTGGCCTGCAGATCAGGCGCCGGGAAGAACGGATGCTGGCAGAGTTTCCGAGCCTGGCGGAAATGATTGCGCTCGCGGTTGGTGCCGGGGAAAGTGCCACGGGTGCCCTCGACCGCGTCTGCAGGACAGCCCGGGGTGAACTTTCCCGGGAATTCGGCAGGGTACTGTCGGAAACCCGGGCGGGAAAACCCTTGGTAGAGGCGCTCCAGGAGTTCTCCGCCCGCACCGATCTTGGACCGCTTATCCGCTTCGTTGACGGGATCATCGTGGCCGTGGAACGCGGCACGCCACTGGCCGAAGTGCTGAGGGCCCAGGCCCAGGATGTCCGGGATACGGCCAAGCGGGAGCTAATGGAGTCGGCCGGCAAGAAGGAAATCGCCATGATGGTGCCGCTTGTCTTCGGCGTGCTGCCGCTAACGGTGGTGTTCGCTGTCTTCCCCGGAATAGCGGCACTGAGTCTGAACTTTTGACGTGATTTTTACAACTGTCAACCAACTCGCAGAAAAGGGAAGCACATGACACTCATGGCCAGGCACGGACTTGCACTTGTAGCCGCAGTCGCGGCGCTGATCGGACACTCCCTCGCTGTGGTCGCCAGGCCCCGGACTGCGGCATCTGTGGATCATCCCGAACGCGGGGACGTGCCCGGCTGGGTCATGATCACCCTGATGTCGGCGGTCCTCGTCGCCGCGCTGCTTGCCCTGGCCGGCCCCGCCTTGGAAGCCATGTTCAACCAGGCAATGGACACGGTCGGAAAGTAGTCCGTGACCGGGACCGGCGCTGACACATGCGGACGCGAGCGCGGAGCCGCCGTGGTCGATTTTGTGCTCGTGGGTGCCCTGCTGGCCATGTTTTTTGTCTCCATCATCCAGCTCGCACTGATCCTGCACGTGCGGAACACACTCATCGACGCCGCGGCATCCGGCGCCCGCTACGGGACCCTGGCCGACCGGGGTGCGGAGGACGCCCGCCGCCGCACCGGTGAGCTTATAGGTACTGCACTGAATGCGGACTTCGCCCGCGACATCCAAACGCGGGAGGTCGTCTTCCAGGGGCTGCGGACCCTGGAGGTAACCGTCAGGGCACCGTTGCCGGTCATCGGACTGATCGGTCCACGTGAAGTGCTGGAGGTGTCCGGCCATGCCGCGATCACCAGGTAAGCGCGGACCGCGGTTCCGCTTCAAACGCCTCGAAGCCAGATTCCGAAAGGCGTTGTGCCTCCCCGCCGAAGCCGGAGGCGGCACCTGGGAAGCGGCTGGCGACGATGGGCAGCGGGGGAGTGCTGTCGTGGAGTTCACGTTCCTCGGACTGCTCCTCATGGTTCCAGTGGTCTACTTCGTGATCACCGTCGGCCAGATTCAGGGCGGCTCGTTCGCGGTGGTGGGTGCGGCGGACCAGGCGGCCAAAGTCTTTGTGGCCCAGCCGGATGCGTCGTCGGGGAGGGTGGCCGCGGAGCAGGCCGCCACGGTGGCCCTCGCCGATTACGGTCATCCTTCCGGGAACGCCAGCGTGCAGATCCAGTGCGATTCCGGCGGTGACTGCATGGCGGCAGGCTCGGCGGTCACCGTCACCGTACAGCTCACCGTGCCGCTGCCCTTTGTGCCCTTTCAGGAGGCAGTTCGGCTCAATGCCGGCAAGTTAAACGCTTCCGCCACACAAATTGTGGGCAGGTTCCGTTGACAGTTCAGGAGGCCGGCATGGGCGGACCGTCCCGAAGGGGCCGGGACGAGGGCGGGCAAATGACAGTCCTCATCATCGGCTTCGTGATGCTGGCCCTGCTGGTCAGCACCGTGGTCATGGCCGCGTCCAGCCTCTACATTGAGCACAAGAAACTGCTCTCGCTCGCAGACGGCGCCTCGGTGGCGGCCGCCGACTCCTACACGCTGGGCCAGGTCGAGACAGCCGGCGGGACACCGTCGGCACTGCTGAACGGGGACAGGGTCCGCAACGTAGCTGCGGACTATCTCAGCCGCACCGGTGCCCTCGGCCGCATCGACGGCCTGGCCGTCGCCGTCGGAACGGGCACACCCGACGGTTCCACCGCCGTCGTGGTTCTCAGCGCCACCGTGCACCCGCCAGTGGTCAATTTCCTGGTACCCGACGGCATCGTCATCGCGGCCTCGTCCACCGCGCGTTCGCGGCTGACCCGGTAGGCCCGGCTGGCGTTGCCTCACCGGCACAGCCGGTGAGGGCGGATAGCGTACGCTTAAACCACCATGGCTCAAATTGATTTTGCTGCAGAAATCCGCACGCTGCGCGGCACCTACACCTCCATCGAGAAGGTCACCGATGTAGAGGCGCTCAAGGAAGAGATCGCAGAACTGAGCGAAAGGGCCGGCGAGCCGGATCTCTGGGACGATCCCGCAGCCGCGCAGGTCATCACCTCGAGGCTGTCGCACCGACAGTCCGAGCTGGAGCGGCTGAACACCCTGGCGTCCCGCATCGACGACCTCGAGGTCCTCGTTGAGCTCGGCCAGGACGAGGACGACGCCGACTCGATGGGGGAGGCCGAGGCGGAGCTTGAGTCCATCCGCAAGTCACTGAAGGATCTTGAAGTCGTCACCCTGCTGTCCGGCGAGTATGACGAGCGTGAGGCCGTGGTCACCATCCGCTCCGGTGCCGGCGGCGTCGATGCCGCGGACTTCGCCGAAATGCTGCTGCGCATGTACCTGCGGTGGGCGGAGCGCCATGGCTACCCCACCACCGTCATGGACACCTCCTATGCGGAAGAGGCTGGCCTCAAATCCGCTACCTTCGAGGTCAATGCCCCGTATGCCTTCGGCACGCTGAGCGTGGAGGCGGGAACGCACCGGCTGGTCAGGATCAGCCCGTTCGACAACCAGGGCCGCCGGCAGACCTCCTTCGCGGCCGTGGAAGTCATCCCCCTGATTGAACAGACGGACTCCATCGACATTCCGGACAACGAAATCCGCGTCGACGTCTTCCGCTCGTCCGGCCCGGGCGGCCAGTCGGTCAACACCACTGACTCGGCCGTCCGCCTGACCCACATTCCCACCGGCACGGTCGTGTCCATGCAGAACGAAAAGTCGCAGCTGCAGAACCGCGCGGCGGCGATGAGGGTGCTCCAGTCGAGGCTCCTGCTGCTCAAGAAAGAACAGGAGGATGCGGAGAAGAAGGCGCTGGCCGGCGACGTCAAGGCGTCCTGGGGCGACCAGATGCGCTCCTATGTCCTGAACCCCTACCAGATGGTCAAGGACCTCCGCACCGAACACGAGGTCGGCAACACCTCCGCCGTTCTGGACGGCGCCATCGACGACTTCATCGAAGCCGGCATTCGCTGGCGCGCTGACAACCGCAACGCCGAACGCTAGACGCTCCCAGGACCCAATCCTGCGACACGCCCCCTGACTCCCGCCTGAGCGCGGCAGCCCGTGCGTATAGTCGAGAGGCCGGAGCCTTACTTCCCCTAGCGAACGCCCCCGCGCCGGTTGCAGTCAATGCCCATAAGGCCGTGTCCTGCAGGGGTTTAGGGTCATGATCCGTTTCGAAAATGTCACCAAGGTCTACGACCAGAAAGCCAGGCCCGCCCTGGATTCTGTCAGCCTTGAAATTGACCGTGGTGAATTCGCCTTCCTGGTGGGCGCGTCCGGGTCGGGCAAGTCCACGTTCCTGCGGCTGGTCCTCAAAGAAGACCGCGCCACTTCCGGCACCGTTTACGTGGCCGGCCAGAATGTCGCGAACATCTCCAGCTGGCGGGTGCCACGGCTCCGCCGCGGCATCGGTGTCGTGTTCCAGGACTTCCGCCTGCTGCCGCAGAAAAACGTCTTCGCCAACGTTGCCTTTGCCATGCAGGTCATCGGCAAGAGCCGCAGCGTCATCCGCGACACCGTCCCCGAGGTGCTCAAGACCGTGGGCCTGGAGGGCAAAGAGAAACGCATGCCCCACGAGCTCTCCGGCGGTGAGCAACAGCGTGTGGCCATCGCCCGTGCAGTCGTGAACCGTCCCGGCATCCTGCTTGCGGATGAGCCCACCGGCAACCTCGACCCCACTACGTCCATGGGCATCATGGGTGTCCTGGACAAGATCAACCAGAACGGCACCACTGTGGTCATGGCCACGCACGACGACGACATCGTCAATGAGATGCGAAAGCGCGTGGTGGAGCTCAAGAACGGGAAGGTCATCCGCGACGAAGCCCGCGCCCTGTACACGTCGATGATGCCTGTGGTCGGCCAGTCCCGGCGTCTCAAGGACGCCAGCGGACGCGACGAGGCCGGCGACCAGGCAGGGGAGGGCCGGCTGTGAGGCTCCAGTTCATCCTCGGTGAGATCGGCGGCGGCCTGCGGCGGAACCTGTCGATGGTCGTGTCCGTCATTCTGGTGACCTTCGTGTCCCTGACCTTTGTTGGCGCCGCCGGCATGCTCCAGCTGCAGATCAATCAGATGAAGGGCTACTGGTACGACAAGGTCCAGGTGGCCATCTTCCTCTGCGGTGAAGGTTCGACGGCGGCCGGCTGCGCCTCGGGGCCCGTAACGGCCGAACAGCAGGACAATGTGCGGACGCTGCTGGAATCGCCCGCAGTGGCCCAGTACATCAACAACTTCCAGTTTGAGTCCCGGGACGACGCCTACAAGCACTTCAAGGAGCAGTTCTCGAACTCTCCCATCGTCGATTCAGTTACCCCGGACCAGCTTCCTGCCTCGTTCCGGATCAACATGAAGGACCCGGAAAAGTACCAGATCATCAGTGAGACCTTCTCCTCCCAGCCGGGCGTCGAAACGGTCATTGACCAGCGGCAGGTCCTGGAGCGGCTCTTCTCCGTCATGAATGCGGCGTCCCTCGTGGCAGTGATCATCGCGGGTGTGATGACGGTGTGCGCCATCCTCCTCATTGCCACAACAATCCGGCTTTCCGCCTTCAGCCGGCGGCGTGAAACAGGGATCATGCGGCTCGTCGGTGCCTCAAAGACGGTCATCCAACTGCCTTTCATCCTCGAGGGGGTGATCGCCGCGGTCATCGGTGCCGCACTCGCCTCCGGAACCCTGTGGGCCGTGGCCCACTTCTTCCTCGGCGAATACCTGTCCAAGCAGTACCCGGACACGGCGTTCATTTCTCCGGCGCAGACCCTCCTTCTTGCCCCCGGACTCGTCGGCCTGGGCGTGGTCCTCGCGGGTACTTCATCTCTGCTCACACTCCGCCGATACTTGAGGGTGTAGGCCATGCACATTGAAGGAATGCCAATGACGTCGACTTCAGGCGGGCCCGTACGCAGGAGGCCCGTGGGGCGCCAGCGAAGGGTTCTTAGTGCAGCCGTGGCGCTGATGCTGGCAGCGAGCCTGGCGGCGTCGGCCCCCGCAGCCTTCGCGGACGACCTTGAAGACCAGCAGGCCGCGCTGAAAGCCGAAGCCGCCCGCGTCCAGCAGTCGCTCGAATTCGTTGACGCGAAGATTTCGAAAGCAGCCGCGGACCTCGTGATCTACCGGGGGCAGCTGCCGGCAGCGCAGCAGGCGCTGCTCGAGGCCCAGGGCCGTGTGGCCAGCGCCGTCAAGGAGGTTGAGGCCCTCGCCGCAAGGGTGGATCTTGCCCAGCAGAACAAAGCCAAAATCACGCAGCAGCTGAATGCGGACAAGCAGAAGATCGCCAGCACCAAGAAACTGATCGGGCAGATTGCCACCCAGGCCTACAAGTCCGGCGGCGTGCCCTCAGACCTCACCCTGTTCTTCGGTTCCACCAGCACCGGCAGCCTCACGGACACGATGGACCTCGCGGACCAGGCGCTGCGCAGCCAGAACTCCGCCATGGACAAGCTCACGCAGCAGAACGCCACCAACGTGAACTCGCAGGCCAGGCTGCAGGCCGTCGAGGCTGAGATCAAGGACCTCAAGGCCAAGGCCGACGCGGCGCTTATCAAGGAAAAGGCCGCCCGCGATGAGGCAGCCGCCAAGAAGGCCAAGGTGGACAAGCTCATCGCCGACACCACCCGCCTGAACAATGAACTCGAGGCCGCCAAGCCCGGAATCCAGAAGAAACTGGCCAACGTCAAGGCGCGCCAGGACGCAGTCGCAGCCGAAATCAAGGAGCGCGACCGCAGGCTGCGGGAAGCGTGGCTCGCCGAGCAGCGGCGGATTGCCGCCGCAGCCGCCGCCGCGGCAAAGGCCAAGGGCGAACAACCCCCGCCCTATGTGCCGCCCGTGGCAGGTCCGCCGTCGGCCTTTGGCCTCCGCCACCCGTTCCCGGACAGCGTTCCCATCACCTCCGGTTTCGGATGGCGTGCGACGCCGCCCGGCACCATCGATTTCTATGGCACCGGCGGTTACATGCACACAGGCATTGACTTTGGTGCCGCTTGCGGAACGCCGGTGTATGCGGCGGCGGCCGGCACGGTCTTCTCAGCCGGCTGGGCGGACGACGGCGGCGGAAACAACGTGAAGATCTCGCACGGTGTTGTCCAGGGCAACTCGCTGACCACGATCTACTACCACAACACCAGCGTGGTGGTTTCCTCGGGTCAGCAGGTGAGCCAGGGCCAGCTCATCGCCTACTCGGGCACCACCGGAAACTCGACGGGCTGCCATTCGCATTTTGAGACCTGGCTGAACGGCGAGGCGGTTGACCCGATGCGCCTGCTCTAGGCGGGGGCAGTAGAATAGTAAGACTTTGTTGCGGCGCCGCCGGAACAGCCAGTACCGAGAACCGAGGAGTTGAACCGTGCCCAAAGAAAGTGGCCGTAAAGTCGTGGCCACCAACCGGAAGGCCCGGCACGACTACCACGTCCTGGACACCTACGAGGCCGGCATCGCACTGATGGGCACGGAGGTGAAGTCCCTCCGTGAAGGCCACGCATCCATGGTGGACGGGTTCTGCACGTTCTACAACGACGAGCTCTGGATGGAAGGCATCAACATCCCTGAGTACAACCAGGGCAGCTGGACCAACCACGCGGCGCGGCGGCGTCGGAAGCTTCTGCTGCACCGCGAGGAGCTCATCAAGATCTCGCACAAAATCCGCGAATCGGGCTTCACCATCGTCCCGCTGCAGCTGTACTTCCTGGACGGCCGGGCCAAGGTGGAAATCGGCGTCGCGCGCGGCAAGAAGGAATACGACAAGCGCCAGACCCTTCGCGAGCAGCAGGACAAGCGTGAGGCGCTGCGCGCCATGCGGGAACGCAACCGCCGCTAGGGGCGGCACGCGCGGCACGCCGTAGACGGGCAGGAATGATTCGCCGCGGCAATGCGTTATGATTAATAGTCCGGCGGGGAACTGGTCCAGAACCTCTGCTCCGCCGGTTGGTAACAAAATACGGGGATGATCGGTTTCGACGATGTTAGTCGCGACAGGTGAAGCGGGCCGAGGATGCAGAATTATCTCGTAAACGCTGTCTGCAAACCAATAAGTGCCGAATCTAAGCGCACTGACTTCGAACTCGCTGCCTAAGCAGTAGTTCAGTCCGTCAGCCCGGGGTTGCTATCGCCCCGGATCCTGGCGTCATTTAGATAGCCACTGCTGTTTGCTCCCGTCATCGGAGTAAACGGGACTTTTAGATGACTGGGCCCGGATCAGCCGCCTGTTTGCAGGACGGCTGGGGCCGAGAAAATCCGACGCAAACTGCGCCCGGAGAAGCCCTGACAACACGACATCGGACGGGGGTTCAATTCCCCCCATCTCCACCTTGTGATGTCTCGGGACATTGACTACAGATGTCCCGAGACATCGACTACACCCCCGGTCTTCGGACCGGGGGTGTTTTGTTTTTTCGGCTGGTAGCCGCGGGTGGGATCGATGGTGAATTCGGCGAGGATTTCGCCGGTGCCGTGTTCGACGGCGGTGACGTCGGCGTCGCGGGCGAGCAGGATGATGCGTTTGTGCTTGTGGGCGCGGCCGATGCCGAGGTGCCGGAGGCGTCCGGCGTGGCGCAGGGTGACCTTGCCGTCGGTGTCGACGCGGTCGGTGCGGATCCGCCAGTGTTCCCCTTGGGCGGCGATGGCGGGCGCGGCCTTGGGGGTCGCTGCGTAGGCTTCGGAGGGTGTGCGGCGTTTGAGGGCCCGGTGTGGCCGTTCGTGGTTGTAGACGTGGCCGAACTTGGCCAGGAGCTCGTTCAGGTCGGCGATCGTGTGGGCTTCGGGGTGGTTTTTGAGCCATTTTTTGAGGGTCTGGTGGAAGCGTTCGATCTTGCCCTGTGTTTGAGGATGACTCGGGCGGCCGTTCTTTTGGGTGATGCCCAGGGACGCGATGAGGGTTTCGAAGGCGTTGCGTCCGCCGCGGCCGCCGGCGAGGCGGGTGGTGTAGACCAGGCCGTTGTCGGTCAGCGTTGAGGCGGGCAGGCCGTGTATTTGCGCGGTGTCCAGGAACGCTTCAACCACGACAGTTCCGGTGACTTTGGGATGGGCGCTGAGGTGGAGCAGGTAGCGGGAGTGGTCATCGATGAAGTCCAGGATCTCAACGGCGGTGCCCCCGGCCAGGGTCCAGTAGGTGAAGTCGGACTGCCACATCTCATTGGGCTGGGCCGCGGTGAAGCGGCGCAGCGAGGAACGGGGCCGCTTGTGCGGTTCCGGGACCACGGTGCCTGCGGCGCGCAGGATCCGGTGGATGGTAGACCTGGCCGGCGGTGTGAGGCCTTCGCGTTCGAGGTGAGCGGCGATGGTCTCGGCGCCGGCGTCGAGCCCTTTTCGGGTCAGCTCGGCGCGCAGCACGAGGACACGGGCCTGCACGTCCCCGGTCGTGGCCTGCGGGCTGGTGCGGGGTCTGCGGGAACGGGGCTCGAGACCCGCGTCGCCCTCGGCGGCGTACCTGGCGAGGAGTTCGTGGACCCATTGCCGGCCGACACCGTAGCGGCGGGCAGCCTCTGATTTGGACATTCCGCCCTCGAGTACGGCCAGGACGATGACCTTGTTCTTCGACATGGCCCATCGTCGACGCCCGGGGTGTCGCCGATGTCCCCGGACACGCCGCAGAGCGTCGCCGATGTCCCGGGACACCTGTCGTGTATCAGCTGTCGTGCATGTCCCGAGACATGTGTCGCCTATGTCCTGAGATCACACACCCCCATCTCCACCTTGTGTCAGACTCGTCCCCAACGGACGAGTCTGACAATCAAAAACACCCCGGTCCTTGGACCGGGGTGTTTTTTGTTGATCCGGGTTGGCTGTCCCGTGTGGTTAGGGCAGTGGCCCTGGCACTGTTACCGCGTTGGCACTGTTACCACGCTTGATACAGCTACCACGTTTCGCCCCTGAAGCATGCACCCAGCGCACGGAATCCGTAGAGTGTTCCCTGCAGAGCCAGGAACTTGGTCATCTGGTCAGCTGAGGTTTCCTTGATCGCGGAGAAGGCCTCCAGCAGGCTGGGGGACCGGGCGGCTCCTTGGCAGTCCGCAAACGCCACCTGGGACAGGCCGTTCCCATAATCCCGCAGGGTTCCGCCGGTGGCCTGGTCCCACCAGGGGTTGCTGAGGAACTGCAACGTTGCCGCCTTTCCGAACTCCGGTTCCAAGATGAGGGCGGACTGAAGCGTGTATCCCTGGTGCGGTGCATCCTGTGGCTTGCCGAGCTGAGAGGAAAGGTCGCTGTAACCCCAGTAGCCAGTGGTCGCATTGAAGAGGTACCGGTCCGCCGCCGTGATCTGGGCGACGATGTCATCGAGCAGGGGGATGCTCCAGCCGGTTACTTCGCGCACCTGCTTCAGCCACGCGCCGGCGCCAAGGTTGACGTTGGGGACGCACGGAAAGTCCTTGCCTGATTTCGAGTATGCCAGGCACGTTCCGCCCGGAACGCTGACCCGGGGCGTGCTGAGGAGGCTGTCGACGGCGGCCCTCAGGTCCTGGTCGGAAACGAGCTTGTTCTGCCAGGCCGCAAGCAATGCCGGACCAGCGTGCCCGGCGGTGGAGACGGTGTAGGTCGTGCTCTCCGGATTGAGTGTGCCGTCGCCGAACGCATCCCACGCCTTTTCAATGCCCCATCCGCCGTCGGGTTTCCGGACCTCAAGCAGATGCTGTATGCGTGCAGCTACAGTGGGGCTCTCCCACCCATCTCTGTGCGCATAAACGATGATCTCGAAGCCGGTTGAGGCGGCATCGTGTGATCCTGCAGTCATGCCTTTGGCAAGTTCCCACAGCGTCTCCGACTCCTGGTCCCACATGGTGGAAGCCAGTGTGGCGTCGAGCAACGGGGCGTCTGCGATCTTTGCAGTCACGGATTTTCCGCCGATGCGGTTCTTGCCTGCCCACAGGTCAGGTGCAACAGTGAGGTAACGTGTGGGCTGCGGTGTGGCCCTGCACGATGCGGATGCCGTCCGGTCCGCACTAAGCACCACCCGCAGTTCGGCCGGGCATCCAATGGCGCCGGCCACGCCCGGAGCGATGCGCAGCACAGCCCCGGGAGACCACAGCGGGCCACCGACTGTAAAGCGGACAGTGGTCGCTTCGCCGCGGCGGACCGTGCTCGGAACATATGCCGTCACGCCCAGTACAGAAACACGGGAAGAAGCGGTGTGGGTAGCGATGGCCCGGCCGCCGGAGTAACGGGTGGCCGTGGCCTTGACCGTATACCCGCCGGCAGCGGTAGGCAGATATGCACAGGTGGTCCTGGCAACCCCTGAGGAAACCCAAAGGGTGCTTCCGCATGTCATTCCGACTGGGCCGCCGGCCTGGATGCGTACGGACTGCCCCGCGGGAACGTTCTTAAGCGTCGCAGTGACGGTGCCGCGGTTGTTGACCTTCAGCGACGACGCGATGGTCAGGATGGGCGGCGCCGGCTGGGCGACCACACGGAGTGAGGTGCTTTGGGTACCAACGATCCGCCCCTGGTAGTAGCGGGTGGCCTTGGCAGTGATCGTGTACCCGCCCGCGAGGCGCGGGACCACGGTGCAGGACGTGACTCCGACACCGGGGGAGGCCCACCTGGTGTTGGCACAGCTCGTCCCGGACGGGCCGGTCACGACGATGCTGGCAGACTGGCCGCTCGGTATATTTTTGAGCGTGGCAGTGATGGTCCCGCGGACTCCCACCTGAAGTGGAGACGCACTTATGGACAGTGCCGGCGACGCAGCCTGCGCTTGGTACGGCAGGCCAATGATGATGAGTGCGCTGGCAATCAGGATGCCAATGAGCGTCCTTGGACGTCGTTCGACTAACATTTCTTGCTTCCCCCCGTACTGCGTCCCACTGACTGCCCTGCCAGCATGTGACGTGTTGCAGTTCTTGCGTAGCTTCGCCAGGCCCCTCCTGTGACTGGCATCACGGAAGGTAGCAGGTGGAGGTTGGGGCGCCTCCCCCCCAAAATGGGGGGTGCATGGTTCTGGGTGCGTCCGACTTCGGTCAGCGAATGCCCCGCTTCCGCCGTTCACCCAAGGCGTAGCCCCTGCGGGATTAGCCGGCCGGGGCTGACCGTTGAGTAGGGTGACACCCGGTCCAACCGGGTACCAACCGCAAAGGAAGGTGCGCCATGACCACGGCGCCTGCGAGCGGGCCAGGTTCCGTCGATGACGGTGCGGCCCTCGACTCTTACTCGGAAACCGTCATGAGGGTGGCCAGAACCGTCACGCCGCACGTGGCTGCCATCGAGATGACGGGGAACCGCCGCAACGGCCGGTTCCGCGTCGGCGCCGGATCCGGGGTCCTGTTCACCGAGGACGGATACCTGCTGACCAACGCCCACGTGGTGGCCGGTACCCACAAAGGACGCGCAGTCTTCGCTGACGGCTCGGCCACGGACCTTGAGGTGGTGGGCGCGGATCCGCTGTCCGATCTGGCCGTTGCCCGGGGCCGTGCCCCGCATGTGGCCCCTGCCGAGTTCGGCGACGCCGAATCACTGCAAGTCGGGCAGCTCGTGATCGCCGTCGGTAACCCGCTGGGGCTCTCGGGTTCGGTGACGGCGGGAGTGGTGAGCGGACTCGGAAGGGCCATTCCTGTCTGGGCCGGGCGCAACCGCCGGGTGATTGAGGATGTCATCCAGACCGATGCCGCGTTGAACGCGGGCAGTTCCGGCGGGGCACTCGCCGACTCCCGTAGCCGGATCGTGGGAATCAACACAGCGGTGGCGGGTGCAGGGCTCGGGTTGGCCGTTCCCATCAACAGCACATCACGCCGGATCATCTCCGCGCTCCTGTCCGATGGAAGGGTCCGGCGCGCCTATCTGGGCGTGGTCAGTACCCCGATCCGTCTCGGTGCCAGCGAAGTGGTGCGCACCGGCCAGCGGGAGGGGCTGCGCGTGGTGGAGGTGCTGTCGGGTTCGCCGGCGGAGCGGGCAGGCCTCCGTACGGGGGATGTGCTGCTGCGGGCAGGGTCCCGGCCGGTCAGCAATGCCGAGAGCCTGCAGAAGCTCCTCTTCGCTGAGGCCATCGGTGTGCCCATGAACATAGCCGTCCTGCGGGACGGGCACGTGACGGACATTTCTGCAGTTCCCGACGAGATGGCGGACTGGGGATAGAAACGCCGCACAAAGCAAGAGGTGGGCGGGGGATCCCCCGCCCCCACGTAGTTAAAAAGGGCCAAAAGCGTTTTTTTATTTTGGGCCCCGGATGTGGGGGGGCCGCCGGGGGGGGGGGGGTTTTAAACAAATGAAGCTGCCGGCGACCCAAGTGGTGTTG
>NZ_JBHVBL010000032.1:0-6240 GCF_042668165.1 Arthrobacter sp. NPDC057388 | reverse complement strand
GGGACGGCCACGTTACGCAAATTTCTGCAGTTCCCGACGATTTGGCGTACTGGGGATACAAACGCCCCACAAACAAAGAGGTGGCGGGGTAACCCCCGGCCACCTCTTCGTACTATCGGGCAATCAGCGTTTTTTCAGATGCGCCACAGGATCTGCGGGACCCTCAGTGGGGTGCTTGGCCTTTTTGTCTGCGCGTTTCTGCTTGATGGTTTTGCCCGCTTTTTTCTGCTGTTGCTGGTGCGGCGACTTGTCCGGCATGGCGTGCTCCCTCGTCCGAGGGGCAGGAGGGTGCCCCTCCCTACGTAAATTACGCCTGTTGCAGCCCAAATGTAACTGCCCGCTTAACGGTCAACCGGCGACGTCGGCGATCCCCACGAACCTGGTGCCCACGCCGTCGAACTCACTGCGCACCAAACCCGGCGCGGCGGCAGGAACGTCGGAAGGACGGTGATGCGCGCAGACGACGTACGTGAACTCAGGCCACCACTTCTTGGGCCTGGCTGCCTCGCTGTACCCGCAGACTGCGCAGGTGAGATGCACCCACACCGGCCTTTTTCCCGTCCGGTTGGCGCGGGACTGCACGAGCCAGGCAGGAGGGTTGTCCAGCAGTTCACCCAGTTCGGCTTCCGTGAGGTGCTTGGGGATGCCGTGGCGCTGGGCCATTTCCAGAGGTACATCCAAGGCAATTGCCGCATCGCGTCTGCTGATCATCCGGTCCACGATACGGTAAGTCATGAGCGACGCCAGCCAGGCCACTGCCCCCACCCGCCTCCAGCGGCAGGTTTTGACGGTCGCGATCGTGGCCTCTTTCATGGCGATTCTTGACAGCTTCGTTGTCAGCCTGGCGCTGCCCGCCATCGGCCGGGAGCTTGGCGGCGGCCTTCGCATCCAGCAGTGGGTGGTGGACGCCTACCTCCTGACGCTCGGCGCACTGATCCTGGCGGCTGGCTCGCTGTCGGACCATTTCGGCCGCGTGCGTGTGCTGCAGTGGGGCCTGGCCGGGTTTGCCCTCACCTCGGTTCTCTGCGGGGCCGCGTGGACGGGCGAGGTGCTGGTGGTCAGCCGGGGGTTGCAGGGTGTGGCGGGAGCGCTCCTCGTCCCCAGTTCCCTCGCACTGATCGTGAGCCACTTCGACAGCGCCGGCCAGGGATCGGCCATCGGCAAATGGTCGGCCTGGACCAGCGGGGCCGCCATTGTGGCCCCCTTGATCGGCGGCGTGTCCGTGGACCTGCTGTCCTGGCGGGTCATTTTCTTCGTTAACGTCCTGCCGGCCGCGGTGATCTGGCCCGTGCTGGCCAGGCTGCGGAAGGCCGACGCTGTCCCCGATGCTGCCGGCAGCATCGACATCGCGGGCGCGCTCCTGGCCGTCGTTGCGCTGGGCGGGCCGGTGTACGCACTGATCGACCAGGGCACTGCCGGCTGGGGCAGTCCGCAGGTCTGGCTGCCGCTGGCGGCTGGCCTCGTGGCGACGGTGCTCTTCCTCATCCATGAATCCCGGGCAGCGGCGCCGCTCCTGCCCCTGGAGATGTTCACGGTTCGGAATTTCGGCTGGGGCAACATCGCCACTGCCGCCATCTACGGAGGCTTTTCCCTCGGGTTCTTCGCGCTGGGCATCTATATCCAGCAGGTCGGCGGCATGAAGGCGACCACTGCCGGCCTCGCGCTGCTGCCCTCAACACTGATCCTGATGCTGCTGGCCTCGTTCTTTGGAAAACTCGCCGGCAAGTACGGACCGCGCTGGTTCATGACCGCCGGGCCGGTGCTGTGTGCGGCCGGATTCCTGCTGACGCTGTCCGTTGGCGGCTCCCTCAATTACTGGACCCAGATCCTCCCCGGGCAGCTGGTCTTCGGGCTCGGTCTTGCCACCACCGTGGCACCCCTGACGGCGGCCATCCTGGGGTCGGTGCCCGAAAAACAGGCCGGGGTGGGATCAGCCGTAAACAACGCGGTCTCGAGGATCGCCGGCCTGGTCTGTATCGCATTTGCCGGCTTCATCGTCGGTCCCGAGCTGACGACGCCGGGCCTGCACCGGGCACTGCTGGCCACCGCGGCGCTGTTGTTGCTGGGTGGCGCCTGCTCCGCCGTCGGCATTCGCAACCCCGCGCCCGCTAACCGCCGCTAACCGCCGCTGACCGCGATGCCCGCCGCGGCCGCGGCCAGTCCCAGCAGAAGGTTGGCCAGCACGTTAAGTGCGGCGGCCGGGTAGCGCCGTTCACTGGCCAAGCGCACCGTGGCGGTGGTCCAGGAACTGAAGGTGGTCAGCCCGCCGGCGAACCCGGTGGCCAGCGCGGAATGCCATTCGGGGCCGAAGACCGCGGCCACGCCCACGGACAGCCCGATCACGAATGATCCGGCCACGTTTACCAGCAGGGTGGCCCAGGGCCAGTGCCGCCGCGTCGAGGGGAAACCGGCCAGCCACCCGTCCACGGCGAACCTGAGCAGGGCCCCGGCGACGCCGAAAAGGCCCACGAGGAGCGCTGTCACAGGTCAGTCCCGCGGGAAACGCCGATTGCCCGGCCGGTCCGCCAGCCGGTGGCGGCCGCCGCCAGCCCCAGCACCACAGACAGACCCAGGTAGAGCATGCCCACCGCAGGGAGTGCGGCGCGGGCCAGCTGGTCCGCGGAAAAGACGACGGCGGAGAAGGTGGTGAAGGAGCCCAGCAGGCCGGGACCGACGGCGGCGCGGAGCCAGAATGCGGTGCGGGGCCGCGCGATCCAGGCGGTGGTAAGGGCCGCCAGCACGAAGCTGCCCAGGATGTTGATGCCCAGTGTGGCCCACGGCAGGCCTCCAGGCTGGTCTGGAAACATCAGTCCCAGTGCATACCGGAGCTCCGTGCCCACAAGTCCGCCGGCGGCCACGGCCGTCCAGACCCTCCAGCCGTACCCGGAGCCTGCGGTCGGCGCGGTGCCGCGGCGGCCGGCCAGGGGAACGCGCACCTGTGCCTACAGGCCGGCCATGCGGCAGCCGGGATGCGCGGAATCGCTGTGGATCCAGAGCGCGGAGGCCACTTCGTCGGCGAGGTCAACGTCACGGCCGGTTCCGGGGGAACCGATGCGGACCACGAGCGCACCGCCGAAGGGCTTGCGTCCGCGCACCTCGACGTCGGCGTCGAGGCTGATCCGCTCCGCGGCGAGATAGCGCAGCAGTTCCGGGTTTTCGTCGCTGATCCGGGTGATCCTGCCGGTGTGGCCGTCGTCGAGCTCGATCATCCGGTGGGCGGACGGCATCAGTACGGTTCCGTCGGCCGCGGGGATCGGGTCGCCGTGTGGGTCCCTGGTCGGGTTGCCGAGCCGGGCCGACAGCCTCTCGATGAACGTGTCCGAGACGGCATGCTCCAGCTGTTCGGCCTCATCGTGGACCTCGTCCCAGCTGTAGCCGAGATCCTTGACCAGATAGGTCTCGATCAGCCGGTGCCGCCGGACCATGGAGAGCGCAAGCCGGACACCCTGGGGCGTGAGCGTGATGGCACTGTAGGGCTTGTGGAGGACGAGGCCCTGGTCCTTGAGCTTGCGCACCATCTCGGAGACCGAGGAGTTCGCCACGCCGAGGCGCTGTGCAAGCTGTGTGGAGGTGATGGGCTTGTCCTGCCATTCCGTGAAGGAATAGATGACCTTAACGTAGTCCTCGATCGAGGAGGAGGGCGTACTGGTCTTCACAGCTTCAAGCCTACCTGCTGCCACTCCCGCGTTCGGCCTTGACTGCCCGCCAGGTCTGGGTGAGGTAGGGAAGCTGGAGGACGTCGCCCTCTGCGTGGCCGAGATGCTCGTGCAGGTACCAGGTGAGGTTTCCGGTCACCTTGGTGCGGGTGGCGTCGTTGGCCCTGAGGTAGTAGCTGCGGGACTTGGCCAGTTCCAGGATGTCGTCCGGGGTGACAGGGTCCTCCCACCGCGTCAGGTGGCTTTCCAGGGACGTAAATTCCGGTCCGACCCTAGGGCGGAAATCCGGTTTGTGGACGTCCCCGGCATGCATGATGCGCGACAGCCGGTGCACCCAGGGCACTGACGTGTCCAGCTGGTTCCAGATCAGGCCGAGCACGCCGTGGGGCGTGAGGATCCGGGAAATTTCCGTGCTGGCCCGCAGCGGATCGCACCAGTGCCACGCCTGGGCAACACTGACGAGGTCGAACGCCGCCTCCGGCAGTCCGGTTTCCTCCGCTGTTCCCGCCAAAGTATGAACGCCGGGATAACTGCGGCTGAGCTGGTCCAGCATGTCCAGGGAGGGGTCCACGGCGCTGACGGTGAGCCCGCGCTCCAGCAGCAGTGCGGTGAACTTGCCCGTTCCGGCGCCGATATCAGCAGCGGTCCGGGCGCCGGCCGGAATAAGCCAGTCCGCGGAGTCGTCCGGGTAGCCGGGACGGACGCGGTGATAATGCTCGCCGCCGTCCTGGAAGCTTTGCCCCAGCTCCTGCCGCCGCCCGTGATGAAGTTTGGGACCGCCCCGTGCCACGCACAGTCTCCTTATACCGACGTCGAAAATTACCTTTCGAATTTACCGTACGGGGAGCGGGAGGTGCTTAGTCCTGGGTGCCCGTCAGTCCTGGGTGCTCCGTCAGTCCTGGACACACGGTGCGGCACCGGCGGTGCCGGGCGTGTTGGGTGCCCACTCGGGGTAGGTGCGGGTGTCGTTCGCCGGAACCCAGCGCCCGGCGTCCACCACGTAGTCCCAGCCCAGGCCCGAGCGGCGGAGCTCCTCGATGCCGGCGAGCAGCCGCTGGGCATCCTCGAGCCGGGACCCGACGCCGAAGCTGGCGCGCAGCGAACCGGACGGCAGGCCCAGGCGCTTGAGCAGCGGATGGGCGCAGAAGCGGCCGTCGCGCAGGCCCACACCGTGTTCGGCCGACAGGTAGGCGGCGACCAGGCCGGCGTCGTACCCCTCTACCGAGAAGTTGACCACACCGATGGCCTCGTCCGGGTCGCTGTCCTCGAAAATTTGGTGCACGGTGACGCCGTCGATCTGGCGCAGCCCCTCGACAAGGTAGGACCGGATGGCGGCTTCATGGGCATGCCAGGCCTGCGGATCAAGGTCGGCGATGACCTGGGTTGCCCGGGCCAGGGTGGCTGCGCCGAGGACGTTCGGTGAGCCGCCCTCGTGGCGCGCGGGGCCGGTGGCCCAGCTGACGCCGTCAAGCCGGGCCTCGCTCACGGCGCCGCCGCCGGCGAGGTGGGGGGTGCCGGCGTCGAGCCAGTCGGGACGGCCGATGAGGACGCCGGCCCCGAAGGGGGCGTAGAGCTTGTGGCCCGAGAAGGCGAGGTAGTCGACGTCGTCCGCGGCGATGTTGACGCGGCGGTGCGGCGCGAGCTGCGCGGCGTCCACCACGATGCGGGCGCCGTATTCATGGGCCAGCGCGGCGAGGCGGCGGATCGGGAGGATTTCGCCCGTAACGTTGGAGGCGCCGGTCACGGCGAGGAGGCTGATGTCGCCGTGCTCCAGCTCGGCACGCAGGCTGGCGATGGTGCCTTCAAGCGTTTCGGAGGCCACCACGCTGCGGTGCGGCACGCCCTGCCACGGCAGCAGGTTGGCGTGGTGTTCGATGTCCAGGTACAGCACCTCGCCGGTGTGGTGGTGGTCCTCGACGGGCAGGCAGCCGGCCAGCAGGTTGAGGGAGTCGGTGGTGTTCCGGGTGAAGATGACGGCGTCATCGGCGCGGCCCCCCACGAACTCGCGCACGATGTTCCGCGAGTTCTCGTACACGGAAGTGCTGATCTGGGAGGCGTAGCCGGCGCCGCGGTGCACGCTCGCGTAGAACGGCAGGATCTCGTTGAGGTAGGCGGAGACGACCGACAGCGCGGGGGCGGAGGCACCGTAGTCGAGGTTCGCGTAGCGGACGTGGCCGCCCTGGATCAGCGGTGCCTGGATTTCTGCGCCGGTGACGGCGGCAAGGGGCCGGCGGGCGGCGGCGAACCGGCCGTCCAGCAGGGCCGCCTCCGCGGCAGAAGACTCGGTGGAAGAAATGATGGCAGTCGTCATGGGACCTCACTAAGAAAAGGACCCCGTGTGACGGGGATCCGCGCTTGCCGGGTCCGTTCCGGATCGGCCTGGTCGTCACCCGGGGCACCCCACCGCGAATGGAGGGTTGCCGGCCAGCTAACCGGGGTTTAGCGCTGGCACTCGTGACCTGTTACGAGATTAGGACATCGGGAGAGGCGATGAAAAAGCCGACAGGAATGTTAAGCGGATTATTACGCGCGCTGGATATCCGGCTTTCTGTCGAATAAACGACGGCGGCCGCCCCCAAAAGCG
>NZ_JBHVBL010000031.1:0-52755 GCF_042668165.1 Arthrobacter sp. NPDC057388 | reverse complement strand
GCACCTGGTGCTCCTACACCCACTGCCCGGCGGCGGCCTCCGGGTCCAACACGCCACACCCCCCGCTTTTTTCCCCGGCCCGCCGGCCGGGCCGGCGGCCGGAACCGGTCAGTAATCGCCCCTAATTACCCGGTGGGCACTGTCTTACCCTAAGGGCACTGTCTTACCCCAAGGGCACTGCTAGGCCGGGACGATGTTCACCAGTTTAGGCGCCCGGACAATCACAGTCCGGATGCCCCGGCCGTCGAGGGCGCGCTGGACGTTCTCGGAGGCAAGCGCCAGCTCACGCAGCTCCTCCTCGGAGACGGAGGGCGATACCTCCAGGCGGTCGCGCACCTTGCCCTGGACCTGGACCACCGCGGTGACGGTCTCCTGAACCAAGAGTGCTTCGTCGTGCGAAGGCCATCCGGCATTGGCTACCGACGCCGGGTGCCCCAGGACGTTCCACAGGTCTTCGGCCGTGTAGGGCGCGAAGAGGCTCAGGATGACGGCCACGGCCTCGGCTGCTTCACGCACGGCCGGATCCGCGCCGCCGGCACCGGAGTCAATGGTCTTCCGGGTGGCGTTGACCAGCTCCATCAGCTTGGCCACCACGACGTTGAACTTGTTGTTGTTCAGCAGCTCCACGGCATCGGCAATGGTCCGGTGCGTAACCGAGCGCAACGCGCGGTCACCGGCGCTGAAATCCACTCCGGGTTCACTGGTGACGTCCTGGCCAAGGCGCCAGGCGCGGGCCAGGAACTTCGCGGATCCCGACGGCGAAACATCCGCCCAGTCGACGTCGTCCTCGGGCGGGGAGGCGAAGATCATGGTGAGCCGCACGGCGTCGACGCCGTACTTGTCCAGCTGCTCGCCCAGATCGACGCCGTTGCCCAGTGACTTGCTCATGGCCTTGCCGCCGTTGAGCACCTGGCCCTGGTTGAGCAGGGCGCTGAAAGGCTCGTCCGCCTCCAGCAGGCCCATGTCGTGGATGACCTTGGTGAAGAAGCGGGCGTAGAGCAGGTGCAGGATCGCGTGCTCGACGCCGCCGACATACTGTCCGACCGGCATCCAGTCGTTGATCTTTTCAGGATCGAACGGGCCGCCGGTGTAGTGCGGGGAGACGAAACGCAGGAAGTACCAGGACGAGTCCACGAACGTATCCATGGTGTCCGTGTCCCGCTGGGCAGCGCGTCCGCAGTTCGGGCACTCGACGTTGACCCATTCCGCGGCGGCGGCCAGGGGCGAGGTGCCCCTTGGCGACAGCGCCTCGCCGCGCAGGTCCTCAGGCAGTGTCACCGGCAGCTGCTCGTCGGGTACCGGCACCTCGCCACACTCGGCGCAGTGGATGATCGGGATCGGTGTGCCCCAGAAACGCTGGCGGCTCAGGAGCCAGTCGCGCAGGCGGAAGTTGACGAACTTCTCGCCGGTGCCCTGTTCTTCGAGGATCCTGATGGCTTCCGGGATGGCGTCGGTCTTGGGCAGCCCGTCCAGGACGCCGGAGTTGATCAGCGTTCCTTCGCCGGCGGTCGCCTTGCCCGAGACTGCGGGGTCTTCCTCGCCGGTGTCCAGCACCGCGCGCACGGGCAGGTTGAACTCCTTGGCGAAGTCGAGGTCGCGCTGGTCATGGGCGGGGACGGCCATGATGGCGCCGGTGCCGTAGTCGGCCAGGACGTAGTCCGCGGCCCAGACAGGAAGCTTTTCGCCGTTCAGCGGGTTGATGGCGTAGCGGCCGGTGAACACACCGGTCTTTTCGCGCTCGGTGGACTGGCGCTCGATGTCCGACAGCGCCTTCACTTTTTCGCGGTAGGCCATGAGGGCGTCATGGTGTTCGGGCGTGACCAGGTCCAGGGCCAGGTGCGCATCGGCGGCGACGACGAAGAAGGTGGCGCCGTACAGGGTATCCGGACGCGTGGTGAAGACCGTGACTTCGCGCTCGGCACGTCCGTCGGAGGCCTCGATCACGAACCGGACATGCGCGCCCTCAGAGCGGCCGATCCAGTTGCGCTGCATCGCCAGTACCCGCTCGGGCCAGTGCCCCTGCAGCTCGGACATGTCGTCCAGCAGCCGGTCCGCGTAATCGGTGATTTTGAAGTACCACTGGTTCAGCGACTTCTTGGTCACGGCCGTGCCGCAACGTTCGCAGGCACCGTTGACAACCTGCTCGTTGGCCAGCACGGTGAGGTCCTTGGGGCACCAGTTAACAGGCGAGTCCTTGCGGTACGCGAGGCCCCGCTCGTAGAAGCGCTTGAACAGCCACTGCGTCCAGCGGTAGTACTCCGGGTCGGAGGTGTGGAGGCGGCGGGACCAGTCCGCTGAGATGGCGTAGCGCTTGAACGACGCGGCCTGCGTGTCGATGTTGGCGTAGGTCCACTCGCTCGGGTGGGCGTTGCGCTTGATGGCGGCATTTTCCGCGGGAAGGCCAAACGAGTCCCAGCCAATCGGGTGCAGCACGTCGTAACCCTGCTGGCGCAGGTAGCGCGCCACCACGTCGCCCATGGCGAACGCCTCGGCGTGGCCCATGTGCAGGTCGCCGGACGGGTAGGGGAACATGTCCAGGACGTAACGGCGTTCCCGGGAGCCGTCGTCGGCCGGAGTGAAGACCTTCAGGTCTTCCCACACCTGCGGCCACCGGGCCTCCATCGCCGCGAAGCTGTACGCGCCCTCCTCGGGCGTTTCCGCTCCCCCTGCTGCTGTTCCGGTTTCGGTCTCCGGCTGAACGCTCACTGCTGCCCTCTTCTGTTCTGTCATGACCTCTGTCCTGTCATAACGGTCTGATCCCTGCCGCCGCCGGGAAGGTTTCCCCGAACACACAAAAGCCCCTCGACATGGAGGGGCGGCCGCTCGATAATCCGTATTTGTTCGGGATACCAAGCGGCTAGCTAAGCAGAAGGATCGCACGCATACACCCACTTTAGCGCACGGCGATCCCCGGTCCGCCATCTCAGCCCCAGTCGCCACGAGCGGCTGAGTCCCCGCGAGCTGCGAAGCTGTCAAGGGGGCCCGGGAGCGGCTTCTGGCGTCCGCGAAGCGGGCGGGGCCCCCTTGACAGCGTAGGCAGCTGCGGGCCGGTTACCTCACGTCCTCGTCGACCCAGTCCATGGACTTGGTGACGGCCTTCTTCCAGAGGCGCAGCTGCCGCTCCCGCTCGTCCGTGTCCAGGTTCGGCTCCCAGCGCTTGTCCTCGGACCAGTTCGCGGACAGCTCGCCGAGGTCCTTCCAGAAGCCGACGGCGAGTCCGGCCGCGTAAGCGGCGCCCAGTGCGGTGGTCTCCACCACCTTGGGCCGGATGACCGGAACGCCCAGGATGTCCGCCTGGAACTGCATGAGGGCATCGTTGGCGACCATGCCGCCGTCGACCTTCAACTCTGACAGCGGAACGCCGGAGTCAGCGTTGACTGCGTCCAGCACCTCGCGGGTCTGGAAAGCTGTGGCCTCGAGCGCTGCCCTGGCGATGTGGTTCTTGTTGACGAACCTGGTCAGCCCCACGATGGCACCCCGGGCGTCGGAGCGCCAGTAGGGCGCGAAGAGGCCCGAGAACGCCGGCACGATGTAGACGCCGCCGTTGTCCTTCACGGACGCTGCCAGGCTTTCCACTTCGGGCGCGCTGCTGATCATGTTGAGGTTGTCACGCAGCCACTGGATGAGCGAACCCGTCACGGCGATGGAACCTTCAAGCGCGTAGTGCGGTGCCGCGTCCCCCAGCTTGTAGCCCACGGTGGTCAGCAGGCCGTTCTTTGAATGGACGATCTCCTCGCCGGTGTTGAAGATCAGGAAGCATCCCGTGCCGTAGGTGTTCTTCGCCTCGCCGGTCTCAAACGCGGCCTGGCCGAACGTGGCCGCCTGCTGGTCCCCGAGGATGCCCGCCACCGGGACCTCCCGCAGCAGCTGCGATGTGTGGACGGTGCCGTAGACCTCGGAGGAGGACCTGATCGCGGGCATCATGGACGCGGGAACGCCGAAGATGCCCAGGATCTCCTCGTCCCACTGCAGCGTGTCGAGGTCCATGAACATGGTCCTCGAGGCGTTGGTGACGTCGGTGACGTGGACACCGCCGTCCACGCCTCCGGTGAGGTTCCATAGCACCCAGCAGTCGGTGTTGCCAAAGACCAGGTCCCCGGCTTCGGCTTTCTCCCGGGCGCCGTCCACGTTGTCCAGGATCCACTTGATCTTGGTGCCGGAGAAGTATGTCGCCAGGGGCAGCCCGACCTTCTGTTTGAACCGGTCCGCTCCCCCGTCCTTCGCCAGTTCATCCACGATGGGCTGGGTACGGGTGTCCTGCCACACGATCGCGTTGTAGATCGGCTTGCCGGTGGTCTTGTCCCAGACCACCGCCGTCTCGCGCTGGTTGGTGATTCCGACGGCGGCAATGTCGTGCCTGGTCAGGTTCGCCTTTGAGAGAGCGGAGCCGATGACCTCGCGGGTGTTGTCCCAGATCTCGACGGGATCGTGCTCCACCCAGCCGGCCTGCGGGAAGATCTGCTCGTGTTCCATCTGCCCTGAAGAGACGATGCTGCCACTGTGGTCAAAGATGATGGCGCGGGTGCTGGTGGTGCCCTGGTCGATGGCGATTACGTATTGGCTCATGATGACGTCCTTGTCGTTGTGCTTGGGAGTGGACAGGGGTGGTTATGGATCGGGCTTCGAAAAGAGGTTCAGGAAGTTACGTGGCCGCCGTGAAAACAATGGGCAGCAGCCCGGCGAGGCCAGCCAGGATGCCGCCGACGAGCGGGCCGACCACCGGGATCCAGGAGTAGGCCCAGTCGCTGGAGCCCTTGCCCTTGATAGGGAGGATGGCGTGCGCGATGCGGGGGCCGAGGTCACGTGCAGGGTTAATGGCGTAGCCGGTGGGCCCGCCCAGGGAGACACCGATGCCGACGACGAGCAGCGCCACCGCCAACGGGCCCAGGCCCGACGGCGTTCCCCCGAAGGTGAGGATGACAAAGACCAGCACGAAAGTGCCGACAATTTCCGTGATCAGGTTCCAGGGAGTGGAGCGGATGGCCGGGCCGGTGGAGAAGACGCCGAGCTTGTTCGCAGGCTCGGGTTCGGCGTCGAAGTGCTGCTTGTGCGCGAGCCAGCAAAGCACCGCGCCCAGGAACGCACCCAGCATTTCACCGCCGTAGTAGGTCAGTGTGGAAGCGAAATTCACCGCAACGCCAGGCGCGTATTCGGCCTTGCCATTGACCAGGAGGCCCGTGGTGACGGCCGGGTTGAGGTGGGCACCCGACTGTGCCGCGACATAGACGCCGGCGAACACCGCGATACCCCATCCCCACGTGACCATGAGGAAACCTCCGTTGTTGCCCTTCGTGCCTTTCAGGGCAACGTTGGCCACAACACCGCAACCCAGCAGGGTCAGCATCGCGGTTCCGAAAACTTCGGAAAGAAACACCAATCCAAGAGACATCTTTGACTCCTCTATTTTCTGTTGTCAGCCCTTCGCGGGTTTGAAGGGCGGCTTCCCGCTAGGCGACGAGGCTGTGGACCTCGACACCGTGGTATCGCTTGAGCACCTCCTGTGAGTGGTTGATTTCGGCAGCAACGCGTGCAGCATCCCAGCCCAGCGGCTCGGCCAGGATCTGGGCGGCCTCGTTCAGCAACTCCCCCGTGACCAGGCCGCGGAAGGCAAGGGATGTGCGCCGGATGAGGACATCCACGAGATGGCCGACCTGTTCATTCGCGGCCATGAACTGGAGTTCCCTCACACTCAACTCCCGGGTGGAGCGCAACAGGCGGTCGGGACCGCCGTCGAGATGGCTGATGATCTCCCCGGCGCGCGTTCCATACCGCGTTAGGAGGCCGGCCGTCCGGTCAGCGTCGCGGTGCGGGCCCATGTGCGCCTTGATCCATTTCTGGATGCCGGCCTCGCTGTCGGGGAACCCGGACCCTCCGCCGATGGGGAGTTTCGCCGTCGAAATCTTCCGCCCGGTGCCCAGTTCGGCGAGGACGTCGTCGGTCAGATGTTCGGCGAGGGCCCGGAAAGTGGTCCATTTCCCGCCCACCAGGCTGAGGACGACCGCGCCGCCTTCCAGGGCGCCTGTTTCCGGACCGCGCCGTTCGATGCGGTAGTCCCTGGATACGAACCCCGGCTGGGTCGCATCGTGCCGTGGCAGCGGACGCACGCCTGAGAATGAGTAGACAATCTGGCTGCGGTCCACGGCGATGTCCGGGAAGACATGGCCGATGAGGTCGAAGAAGTAGTCAACTTCCTCGTCCGTGCAGACGGCGTCTTCCGACATGTCGGCATCGACGTCGGTGGTGCCGACCAGGACGCGGTCACCCATCGGATAGATCAGCACGATCCGGCCGTCCGTATGTTCAAAGAAAATCTCGCGACCGCCGCAGGCAGCAAGAAGGTCGGGGTGGTCAAGGACGATATGGGAACCCTTGGTCCCGCCCATGAAGGTGGTGGGTGCGCCCATTGCCTGGTTGGTGAGGTCGACCCATGCACCGGTGGTGTTGACGATGACGTCCGCGGTGAAACCGAACTGCTCGCCGGTGAGTTCGTCCTGGAGGAGCGCCGTGCTGGAACCGTCAGCGTTGGATTCCATGGAGACCAGCGAGAGGTAGTTGCTTGCCCGGGCCGTGCTGTTTTGCGCTCCCGCCTTCTCGCCGTCCTGCAGGACGTCAAGGGTGAGCCGTTCCGGGTTGTGGACGGAGGCGTCGAAGTAGGTCGCGGTGTATTTGATGCCCGGGTGGAGCATGGGAAGCTCGGCCAATGCCCTCTGGCGTGTACGGAACTGGTGGCGCGGGACGCTGCCGCCGTCGCGGGAAAAGGAATCGTAGAGGCTGAGGCCCAGTTTGATCAGGAACGCGCCGCGCTCCTTCGGCTTGCCTTGCTGCTTGTGGGTCAGGAACCGCAGCGGCGCTGCGAGGACCCCGGAGAATGTGCTGAAGATCGGGATGGTGGTCTGCAGCGGCTTCACGTAGTGCGGCGCGATCCGCAGGAGCCTGTTGCGCTCAACCACGGATTCCCGGACGAGCCGGAATTCACCGTTTTCGAGGTAGCGGATGCCGCCGTGAATCATGTGGGACGAGGCTCCGCTGGCGCCCTGGCAGTAGTCCCCGCGTTCCACCAGTGCCACGTCGATCCCCTGCAGGGCGAGGTCACGGAATGTTCCGACGCCGTTGATGCCGCCTCCGATGATCAGAACCTGGGCGCGGGGCTGCCGGCGGAGCCGGGCAACGGAATCGCGCTCCGCGCCGTGGGCGTGAGCGCTGCTGGTATGGCCGGATGGATCCTTCAGTCCCAAATCTGCTCCTTTGGGTTCGGTTCGTTGGGGCGCGTTGCAGGCTGCGCACCGAATGGTGCGGGGCCGTTCACCACTATTGTTTGGATTAATGGAAAATGTCGTCAAGCACTATGCACAAACGTGCAGAACGGAACTGAGCATGCCCCGCCCCCGGCATTCCGAGGCGCTGCGCGCCGCCCAGCTTTACTACATGCAGGACCTCACCATGGACGCCATCGCCCGGGAACTGCGGACCTCCCGGTCCACCATTTCGCGGCTGCTTTCCACGGCCCGAGAGACCGGCCTGGTGCAGATCCAGATCCGCAGCCCGCTGGACACCGGCCCGGAACTGGAGCGCTTGATCCGGGCCCGGTACAAGGTGGACGTGCACGTGGTGCCGGTCCTGGACACCCTCAACGAGGCCGAGACCCTGGACCGCGTGGCCATGCAGGCAGCGCGCACCATCGGTCCGCTCGTTGATTCGAACGCGATCATCGGGGTGGCGTGGGGATCCACCCTCAGCGCCGTGAGCCGTCACCTGACGCGCAAGATCACCCACGACAGCGTGGTGGTGCAGTTGAACGGCGCGGGCAACATGCAGACCACCGGCATCACTTACGCCAGCGACATCATGCGGCGTTTCGGCAGCGCCTACGGCGCACGCGTTGAACAGTTTCCCGTCCCGGCGTTCTTCGACCATGCGGCCACGAAGACCGCGATGTGGAATGAGCGGAGTGTGCAGCGCATCCTTGATTTGCAGTCCCGGATGAGCATGGCCATCTTTGGTGTGGGGTCCGTCGACGCGGACTACCCCAGCCACGTGTACGCCGGCGGTTACCTCGATGAGGATGACCTGGTCACGCTGGCGGAATCCGATGTCGTAGGCGATGTGGCCACGGTCTTCTTCCGGGGTGACGGTTCCTCTGACGGCATCACACTGAACGAACGCTCCACCGGGCCCTCACTGGACCAACTGCGCCAGGTGCGCCGGCGGATCTGCGTGGTGTCGGGCGCCTCCAAGATCAATGGGTTGCGGGGCGCGCTGGTGGCCGGGCTTGCGACGGACCTGATCCTCGACGAGGCATCAGCACGGCGGCTGGTCAGTTTGGAGAACGCCTAGTGGGAGCTGCGGAGCGTACCCGGACGGGCGGCCGTAAGGCAGCCGCAACCACCGCGAAGGGCCTCAGCGGGAGTGGACCCACCCC
This sequence comes from Arthrobacter sp. NPDC057388, assembly GCF_042668165.1. NCBI lineage: Bacteria > Bacillati > Actinomycetota > Actinomycetes > Micrococcales > Micrococcaceae > Arthrobacter > Arthrobacter sp. NPDC057388. Next base: position 44,336 of record NZ_JBHVBL010000031.1, on the reverse strand, counting down.
GCGCCGCCGGCAAACCGGATGGGCCCGCCGCAAGCAGCGCACTGCCATGCGCCCCGGAACCAGCGGCGCCCGGCCGCTGCGTGGCAGGGGCTGATTTCAGCGCCGTCGGCGTCCGTTCCCGCCTGCACCATGGCAGCCAGCATGACCCGGACGTCCATCTCGTAAACGTCCATCGCATGGAAGTCCCGGAGGCCGCAGCCCTCCCCCTGCAGGCACGTCCCGTCGTGCAGCCGCCGGGCAATGGAAAGGACCGCCCTGTCGTTGACGGTCACGGTCAGAACCGGGGCAGCGAAGTCACCTGCCGGACAGGTCCGCCGCCGCGGCAGGTCCGCGAACGGGTCGTCGATCAGGTCATTTATCGTGGCGGTCATTGCTGCTCCTCCGTGCGGTTGCGGTTGTCAGTTCCCCCTGTGTCTGCTGCCTCATGTGATGTACGTCATGTTTTCTCGTTCCCACAAAGATACGTGATTTTAAACATCTAGTCCAGACTTTTTAATTCGGGCCGGTGAGCTGGTGTGCCGGGTCAGGGGAATGCTGGTGGGATGGAGGCCATAGAAAAACACCTACACGGGACTTTTTTCGGGTACGCGCCCGCTGTCTACCTGGCGCCCGAAAACTGCGCCGCCGGACCCTCGGAAAAACGGTGCAGCCATGCAAGGATGACCGCATGAAAATCACCAGAGAGATCGTTGTGTTCGACGCCGCCGACCTGCCTTCCGAGAGCGCCTTTTGGGCCGGACTGCTGGGTGGAACGGTGGATGCGGAGGATGACTGGCACACTGTCAGTGTGGACGGGAAACCGCGCATGGGCTTCCAGCTCGCGCCCAACCACGTGGCACCTGACTGGCCGGACGGGACCCCGCAGCAGATCCACCTCGACCTGTATGTCGAGGACCTTGCTGCGGCGCACGAGGAGGCCATCTCGCTCGGTGCACGCCTGCTGAAGCCGGCAGACGACATCACCTCGGCCGAAGGCTTTCAGGTCTACGCCGATCCTGCCGGCCACCCGTTCTGCCTCTGCTGGGGGTGAATCTGCGCCTGCCGCTCACGCTGGCTGGGGTGCGGTGTCGGTAGAGTCATAGGCATGACTACCTCACCCCGGCTCAGCCTTAACAACGGCGTGCTGATCGACCAGTTGGGTTTCGGGCTGTACAAGGTGCCGCCCGCGGACACCGCCAACCTGGTGGCTACCGCCCTCGAAGCCGGATACCGCCACTTCGACACTGCCGCCATGTACGGGAACGAATCCGGCGTGGCCCGCGGCCTGGTCGAGGCGTTCGCGATGGAACCGGTCACGGGCGGCTCGGGGGTGACCGCTTCGAGCATCGCCCGCGAGAACCTGTTCATCACCACCAAGGTCTGGAACGACGACCACGGCTACGACGCGACGCTGCGGGCCTTCGACACCTCCATGATCAACCTCGGACTGGAATACGTGGACATGTACCTGATCCACTGGCCCTGTGCCAGGCGGGGACTGTTCCAGGAGACCTACCGCGCCCTGGAGACGCTCTACCGGGAGGGCAAGGTCCGCGCCATCGGCGTGTCCAACTTCCAGCCGCAGCACCTGGACCAGCTGCTGGAAACGGCCGAAGTGGTGCCCGCCGTCAACCAGATCGAGCTGCACCCCTGGCTCCAGCAGGCCGAGCTCCGCGAAAAGCACCAGGGCCTGGGGATCCTCACCGAGGCCTGGAGTCCGCTGGGCCGCGGCCAGGTCCTGGAGGATCCCGTCATCGGCGCCCTTGCCGCCGAGCACAAGGTCACCCCTGCGCAGGTTGTGCTGCGCTGGCAGGTGCAGCTGGGCAACGTGACCATCCCCAAGGCCAGCTCCGCGGCCCGCATCCGGGAAAACCTCGATGTCTTTGGCTTCGAGCTCTCAACCCTGGACATGGCAGACATCGCCGCGCTGGAGCGCGGACACCGCACCGGTTCCCACCCCGACAACGTCAACTAGGACTCCGCCAGCAGATGAAAACAGCCGCCTCCGAGCCCGCCACAGCGCCGACCTTCATCAGCAGCGGACTCGCTGCCCGCACCCGGGCGGGTACCGTCCAGCTGGCCGGCAGCAACGTCGCCTACTGGGTCTACGAACCGGAAAGGACGACGCCCGAAACGCGGACCGTCCTGGTCATCCACGGTTTCCGCGGTGACCACCACGGGCTGCTGCGGGTGGCGGACCTGCTTCCGGAAATGCGGCTGATCATGCCGGACCTTCCCGGATTCGGCGATTCTGCCGCCTTCACCGATGCCGGCCACAGCGTGGAGCGCTACGGACGGTTCATCAGCGAATTCATGGCAGCCCTCGGACTCGGACCGGACACCGTGCTGTTGGGGCACTCGTTCGGCTCAATCGTGGCAGCCCATTTCGCCGCGGCCCACCCGGACGCGGTCCGCCCCCTCGTCCTGGTCAACCCCATCGCCGCGCCGGCCCTGGAAGGCCCCAAGGGCGTCATGACCAGGCTGGCTGTGCTGTACTACCGTCTCGCCGCACGGCTCCCCCGCCCCCTTGGCCTGGCACTGCTCCGCAGCCCGCTGATTGTGCGGGTCATGAGCATCGCCATGGCGAAAACCAAGGACAAGGACCTGCTGCGGTTCATCCACGGGCAGCACCACGCCTACTTCAGCGCATTCGCCAGCCGGGAAAGCCTGCTGGAATCCTTCACCGCCTCGGTCAGCAGCAATGTGGCTGAAGTCGCCCCGCGGCTCACCCTTCCCGTGCTCCTGGTCGCCGGTGAAAAAGACGAAATTGCCCTGCTGCGGGACCAGCAACACCTGGCCAGCCTCCTTCAGGACGCCACGCTGGAGGTCATTCCGGACGTGGGACACCTGATCCATTACGAAACCCCCGGGCCTGCCGCAGAATACATCCGTCGCTTCCTTAAGGACCACCCCGCGTGAAAATCGTGATCGACGCCCGTTTCACCCGGACCGACCACCACGACGGGATCAGCCGCTACGGCGCCAGCCTCATCGCCGCCGTCGCCAAAATCGCCGACGTGTCGATGCTCATCAGCGATCCCCGGCAACTCGCTCTCCTTCCTGACGTCCCCTACACCCTGATCAGCAGCCCGCTCTCCCCCGCGGAGCTTTTCGTGGCGCGGAAAGTCAACAGGCTGAACGCCGACGTCGTTGTCTGCCCCATGCAGACCATGGGCACCTGGGGCCGCAAGTACGGGCTGGTCCTCACCCTGCACGACCTCATCTACTATGAGCACCCGGCACCCCCCGGCTTCCTGCCGGCCCCGGTCCAGATCCTGTGGCGGCTGTACCACAAGGCGTTCTGGCCGCAGAGGCTGCTGCTGAACCGCGCCGACGTCGTCGCCACCATCAGCAGGACCACTGAAGCGCTGATGGCCAAGTACCGCCTGACCAGCCGCCCGGTACGCATCATCAGCAATGCGCCCCAGCCGGCCCAGCAGCCCCGCGACCCCGGCATCCCGCCGGAGAAGACGCTGCTCTACATGGGCTCGTTCATGCCCTATAAGAACGTCGAGACCATGATCGCGGGGATGGGTGAACTGCCCGGCTACACACTCCACCTGCTCAGCCGCATCACACCCCGGCGCCGCGCCGAGCTTGAGTCGCTGATCCCTGCCGGGGCGCGGGTGGTGTTCCATAACGGCGTGACCGACGACGAGTACACCGAACTGCTCAAGCGCACCACCGCACTGGTCAGCCTGTCGAAGGCCGAAGGCTACGGCCTGCCGCTGGTGGAAGCCATGGCGCTGGGCACCCCGGTGATTGCCAGCGACACTCCCATCTTCCGCGAAGTGGGCGGCAACGCCGCAGCTTACGTTGGCCCGGAATCCCCCGCGGAGTTTGCCGCTGCCGTCCAGGAGCTGGGCGACACGGCGCACTGGCAGGACGTCTCCCGCCGTTCGGTGGCCCGCGCGCAGCAGTTCAGCTGGGACGAGTCCGCCCGCCAGCTGGTGGACGTGGCGGCGGAAGTGCTTGCCCGCCGCGGCAACTAGCGCGCGCACACCGCTCCGCTAAAGCACGTCCAGGCCGTCGAGCCGGAGCTGTACCGGGTCCTCGGTGCGCTTGGCCGCGGCTGCTGCCTTCGCGGCCCGCAGCACCCTGGTCACCGCTGCCGCCTGCGCGTACGGAATAAACATCAGCGTGCGCACATCGCTTTCGGTCCCGGCGGACGGGACACCGGCCGTGTGGAGCAGCGGCGCCGGTCCTGCGATCCGCAGCTCCACACCCTCGGCGGCAAGGAGCCGCGTGGCCGAGTCCGTAAAATGGCCGACGGCGGTGCTGCCGCCGGTAACGGCGGCCACCCTCACCGCCGGGGGCAGCTGCAGCTCGGCGCGCAGCGCCAGCTCCCGCTGGGCATAGCCGGCCGGGTCCCACCGCAGCAGCGCGCCGACGGCAGCAGTATCGTCGGCGGTGATGACCACCATGCCGCCTTCCGCGGCCGGCCGGACGAGAGCCGCCGCGTTGAACCAGCGCCGCACCGCGTCCTCCCCGGCGCGCAAATTCTCCCGCCGAAGCAGCGAGTCGCCGTCAAGCAGCAGCGCCGCTGCGTATCCGCCCTGGGCCACGGGCTCGGCACCCACGGTGGCCACAACGAGGGCGCCGGCATCAGGGACCGTCGCCTTGACGTTCTGGCCCGAGGACGTGACCACGGCCTTGCCCGGGAAGGCCCTGCCCAGTTCCTCGGCGGTGCGGAGGACACCGGCTGCGCCGCGGCGCAGCCGGGTGCCCTGGCAATGGACACAGCGCCAGGCCGGTGCCGGCGTCGAACACCAACGGCACTGGGGCACGGCTGCGCTGCCCGCAACGGCGAGCGGCCCCTGGCAGGACGGGCAGCGGGCAGGTTCCCGGCAGGTCTCGCAGGCAAGCGACGGCGCGTACCCGGCGCGGGCCACCTGCACCAGTACCGGTCCGCGTTCGAGGGCTTCCTTTGCCGTGCGCCAGGCTGCTCCGGGCAGCCTTGCCAGCCGGGCCAGGGGGTCGCGTTCCTGTTCGAAGCTGTCGGCCGTGTTGCGGACCCGGGCCACCGTGCCCCGGAGCGTGGTGCGCTCAGCTTCCACGGGCATGGCCCAGCCGGCCTCCACGAGCCGCTGCACCTCCGTGCTGCGCGCATGCCCGGCCAGCAGGCAGGCGGCCCCCTCCTGCTCCGCACGGAGCAGCAGAACTTCACGCGTGTGGGCGTACGGGGCGCGCTGCTCCACATGGAGGTCATCGCCGTCGTCCCAGCAGACCACCAGCCCGAGGTTTTGCACGGGGGCGTAGGCGGCGGAGCGGGTGCCCACAGCCACGCCCGCGGAACCCGTGAGCACGCGAAGGTAATTGCGGTACCTGGGGGTCTGGCCGTCGTCGGCGGTCAGCCTTGCGACATCATCGGCCGGCAGGACATCCTCCAGGGCGGCCTGCACCCGGTCCAGGTCGCGGTAGTCGGGAACCACGACGACGGCGCCCCGGCCTGACTGCCGGACAGCCGCCACGGCTTGCGCAACGAGGTGCGGCCAGCCATCCGGGCCGAACCCCTGCATGGCGCTGACGGCAGCCCGGGGCGATCCGCCTGACGCGAGGTGGCGGAGGAACGCGGCTCCGTTACGGTAATGGGTCCAGCCTGCGCCGGAAAAGCCGGGCTCACCGCCTCCCGACGGAACTTCGGCAGCCGCTCCGGAACCCACCGGCCCGGCCCCGGCCAGTTCCTTCTCCACTTTGACCACGCGTGGCGGAATGGCCACGCGCAGGACATCGCTGACGGTGCCGGAGTAGCGGGCGGCCACGCGCCGGGCGAGTTCCTGCAGCGCGGGAGTCAGGACGGCAACCGGGGACACCACTTTGTGCAGCGGGACGAGGGGCTGGCCGGCGTCGGACTCCTCAGCCCGGTCCAGGATGTAGCCGCCGAGCTCCTGGCCGCTGAATTTGACCCGGACGCGCACGCCGGGCCGGGCGTCCGCGTCCAGTTCGGCCGGAACGCTGTAGTCGAACGGCCGGTCCAGATGCGGCAGCGGCGACTCAATGAGCACGCGCGCCACCGGCCGGACGGGAGCAAGCTCCGGGCCGCCCGCGGGCCTGGCGGCCGGGAAGCCCTGCAGCAGTGACAGCTGCAGGGGCTCTGGCGTGGGGTGTGACACGCGCCTTACCTCCGTCCTGGGTTACGCATCAGCACATCACAAGGGTCTGACATTCCCGGAGTGCTGACGGCGGCGGAGGCGACAGGTCAGGCGTTGAAGTACGCCTTCAGGTCGTCCACGCGGTCCAGGCGCTCCCAGGTGAAGTCCGGATCGTCACGGCCGAAGTGGCCGTGCGCGGCCGTCTTGGCGTAGATCGGGCGCTTCAGGTCCAGGGCGTCGATGATGGCGCGCGGACGCAGGTCGAAGATCTCCGCAATCGCGGCGCTGATCTTGGCCGGGTCGACGGTTTCGGTCCCGAACGTCTCGACGTAGGTTCCCACGGGGCGGGCCTGGCCGATGGCGTACGCGATCTGGATCTCGGCGCGCTTGGCGAGCCCGGCAGCCACCACGTTCTTGGCAACCCAGCGCATGGCATAGGCAGCGGAGCGGTCTACCTTGGACGGGTCCTTGCCCGAGAAGGCGCCGCCGCCGTGGCGGGCCATGCCGCCATAGGTGTCCACGATGATCTTGCGGCCGGTGAGTCCGGCATCGCCCACCGGGCCGCCAATGACGAACGCGCCGGCCGGGTTCAGGATGTTGTTGGTGCGCGAAATGTCCAGGTCCGCCAGTGCGAGTACGGGGTCAATGACGTGCGTGGCGAGGTCGGCGCGGAGCTGGTCGAGGCTGAAGCCTTCGGCGTGCTGGCTGGAGATGACCACGGTTTCCACGGAAACGGGCCGGTCGCCGTCGTACCCGATGGTGGCCTGGGTCTTGCCGTCCGGACGGAGGTACGCGAGTTCGCCGTTCTTGCGCACCTCGGTGAGGCGCTCGGAAAGGCGGTGCGCGATCCAGATCGGGGTGGGCATGTAGGACGGGGTCTCATCGCTGGCGTAGCCGAACATCAGGCCCTGGTCGCCGGCGCCCTGCAGGTCGTAGTCGTCTTCCTGGCGGCCTTCACGGGCTTCCAGCGAGTTGAACACGCCGCCGGCGATGTCATTGGACTGCTGCCCGATGGAAACGGAAACACCGCAGCGTGCGCCGTCGAAGCCGTTGGCGGAGGAGTCGTAACCGATGCCCAGAATCGTCTCGCGGACGATCTGCGGGATTTCGACGTACGCATCGGTGGTCACTTCGCCGGCCACGTGGACCAGGCCGGTGGTGGCCATGGTCTCGACGGCGACGCGGGACTCCGGGTCCTTGTCCAGCAGGGCGTCCAGGATCGCATCACTGATCTGGTCACAGATCTTGTCCGGGTGCCCTTCAGTCACCGACTCCGAGGTGAAGAGCCGAAGCGCGGAGGGGGCGGACCCGTGGGATTCTGGGATGTGCAGCGGTAAAGTCACTCAACTACCTTACTGGTTGGCAAACGGAGGCGCGGCAGCGTATGTCCCCATGCTAAGGAGACGTTGCTTACGCCCGTCAGGTTCGCGGGAAGACCCGGCTCAGTTCGGTGCCGACGCGGTCAATGACAATGGCGGCGACGTCCTGCTTGGACCCGGACGCCGACTGGGGCTCCGACCCGGCCTTGGCGAGAATGACCACGGAGTTGTGGTCCTGGCCGAACACCTTGTCGGACCCCACGTGGTTCACCACCAGCAGGTCGCAGCCCTTGCGCCGCAGTTTGGCTTCGGCGTACGAGAGGACGTCGCCCTGCTCGTCCCCCGTCTCGGCGGCGAAGCCCACCACGAGCTGGTTGCTGCCTCCGGCGTCGCGGACGGCGACCAGCTCGTGCAGGATGTCCGGGTTCCGGACCAGGGTGATGACGGGGTCGGCGGTGTCGTCCCGTTTCTTGATTTTGGTGCCGGACACCGCGGCCGGCCGGAAGTCGGCCACGGCCGCCGCCATGATGACGACGTCGGAATCGGCTGCCGCTGCCAGCATGGCTTCCCGGAGCTCCAGCGCCGTTTCGACGGCGACGAGTTCAACGCCCGCGGGTGCCGGCACTTCCATGTGTGCGGCCACTAGCCGAACGGTGGCTCCGGCGTCGCGGGCGGCGGCGGCCAGTGCCACGCCCTGCTTCCCGGAGGAGCGGTTGCCCAGGAACCGGACGGGATCCAGGGGCTCGCGGGTGCCGCCGGCGCTGATGGTCACCGTACGGCCGGAAAGCGGGAACCCGGCATCGGACCGGAGGCCAGCGTCCGACTGGAGGCCTTGGGCCAGCGCGGTGGCCGCCGCGAAGATGGCTTCGGGTTCGGGCAGGCGGCCGGGGCCGGAGTCGCTGCCGGTCAGCCGTCCGCTCGCAGGTTCCAGCACGGTCACGCCGCGGCTGCGGAGAGTTTCGACGTTCGCCTGGGTGGCTGCGTGCTGCCACATCTCGGTGTGCATGGCAGGCGCGAACAGGACGGGCCCGCTGGCCATCAGGAGCGTGTTGGTGAGCAGGTCGTTGGCCTGCCCGGTGGCGGCGCGGGCGAGGAGGTCCGCGGTGGCCGGGGCCACCACGATCAGGTCCGCCTCGTGGCCCAGCCGGACATGGTTGACCAGCTCGACGTCGTCGAACACGCTGTTGGTCACCGGGTTTCCGGACAGCGCCTCCCAGGTGGCCACGCCAACGAAGCGCGTGGCAGCTTCCGTGGGGATGACGGTGACGTCATGGCCGGCTTCAGTAAAAAGCCGGAGGAGCGATGCCACCTTGTAGGCGGCGATCCCTCCCCCGACTCCGAGGACTATGCGCACGTGAACTCCGTCAGCAGGCAGTCTGTTTACTCTGCGGAGGTTACTCTGCAGCTTCGATCGGCGTGGAAACCAGCTTGCCCTCGTTGATCTCGCGCAGGGCGATGGACAGCGACTTCTCGTTCAGCTTGGTGTCGACCAGCGGGCCGACGTACTCGAACAGGCCCTCGTGCAGCTGGGCGTAGTACGCGTTGATCTGGCGTGCACGCTTGGCACCGAAGATCACCAGGCCGTACTTGGAGTCGGCTGCCTCGAGCAGCGAATCGATCGGCGGGTTGATGATGCCTTCAAGGTTCGTGGACACGAATTCTCCAAATTTCTAGCGGGCTGATGGCGTCTGCGGCTGGCGCGGGTGCGGAGTCAGCCCCATGAGTGAAACAAGCTCGTCAGCTGCCCGGCGAACGTCGTCGTTGATGACGGTGTAGTCGAACTCCGGTTCAGCAGCAAGCTCTACTTTACCGGTTTCCAGCCGCCGCTGCTGTTCCTCGGCGGATTCCGTGCCGCGGCCCACCAGCCGGCGGACCAGTTCTTCCCAGCTGGGCGGAGCCAGGAACACGAACCGGGCGTCAGGAACGGCCTGCTTCACCTGGCGCGCACCCTGCAGGTCGATCTCCAGCAGCACGGAGCGGCCCTCGGCGATGGCCTGGTTGACGGTGCTCTTCAGGGTTCCGTAGGTGTTCTGTCCGTGCACCACGGCCCACTCAAGGAATTCGCCGGCAGCCACGAGGGACTCAAACTCTTCCTTGGACTTGAAGTAGTAGTGCACGCCGTCAATCTCGCCGGGCCGCGGTGCGCGGGTGGTTGCCGAGACGGACAGCCAGACCTCAGGGTAGTTGTCGCGGATATAGGTGGACACGGTGCCTTTGCCAACAGCCGTAGGACCAGCGAGGACTGTCAGTCCGGGTTTGTGATTCACGTATTCCTTTGGACGGTCTACAGATGACTCTGTTCGGATAAAGCTATTTCTCGTTCATAAAATCTACCAGCGCCCGGCGCTGGTGGATGCCGAGCCCCCGGACCCTGCGGGACGCGGCGATGCCCAGGTTGTCCATGATGGCCGCGGCCCGGACCTTCCCGATCCCCGGCAGGGCCTCGAGGAGCTCCGAAACGCGCATGCGCGCGATGGCCTCCTCGGTGCCGCCGGAGTCCAGGATCTGGGCCACGGTCAGTTCGCCGGATTTGAGCCGTTCCTTGGCCGAGGCCCTGGCAGCCCTTGCCGCAGCGGCCTTCCTGAGTGCGTCGGAACGTTCCTGCTGTGACAAGGGTCGCAAGCTCACGGTCATTTCCCCTGGGGTCAGCCAACGGATCCGCGGCCGGCGGCGTTGAAGCAGCCGCGGATTTGTCCTGAACCTACTCCCTGCCGGCCGGAGAAATCAATGGACTATTCGTCGCGGAGCCCGGCGAGGGTGCGCTCCGCGGCCTCCCTGAGCTCCCGAACGCCGGGACCTGCCTTGAGGATGTCCCGGCTGGAGGTGCCCAGGACCTGCGGGTAGGCGGCGCCGAAAGTCTTCCGCAGGTCTGCCGGGGTGGCCCCCTGGGCGCCCAGGCCGGGCGCAAGGATCGGACCGCGGACAGCCCCCAGGTCCAGCTGCAGGTCCGACAGGGCCGTGCCCACGGTGGCGCCCACAACGAGGCCCACCGAGCCAAGGGGGCCGGAATACCGCCCGTTCTCCTCCGCGGCGGCCTGGACGATCCGGCGCGCCACCGAGTCGTGTCCGCCCACGTGCTGCACCGAGGCACCCTCCGGGTTGGAGGTCAGCGCCAGGACGAACACGCCGCGGCCGTGCTCGGCCGCAAGGTCCAGGGCAGGCCGCAGCGACTCGAACCCCAGGTACGGGCTCAGCGTCACCGAATCCGCCGCAAGGGCAGAGCCGTCGCTGAGCCAGGCGTCGGCGTAGGCGGCCATGGTGGAACCGATGTCGCCGCGCTTGGCGTCGGCGATGGTGAGCACACCCTCGTCCCGGGCAGTGGCCAGAACCTCTTCGAGGACCGCCATGCCGGCCGACCCGTGCCGTTCGTACAGCGCCACCTGCGGCTTGACCGCGGCAGCGAGCGGAGCCACAGCCTCCAGGGCGGTGAGCGAAAAGCGCCTCAGCCCGGCGGCGTCGTCGTTCAGGCCCCAGCCGGCGAGGAGGGCGGGGTGCGGATCAATGCCGGCGCACAGCGGACCGCGGTCCGCCATGGCCCGGCCCAGCCGGGAGCCAAAGGACTCCCGGCCGGCGCCTGCGGCAGTGTTCGCGCCTGAAGCGGCCTCAGGCATTCTGCTCTGCCGGGGTCTGTGCTGCTGCCTTCTGCAGGGCGGCCTCCTGCGACGCGATGAGCGCAGCTGCGTGCTCCTGCAGGCTGGTCACGGACCAGGCGTAGGTGCGCAGCGCCTCGATGGCCTGCACCGCCGCGTTGAACTCGGCCACGGTGGTGATGCAGGGGATGCCGATCGAGGTGGCGGCGGCGCGGAGCTCGTAGCCGTCGCTGCGGGCCTCCCCGCCTGACGGGGTGTTGAACACCATGTCGATTTCGCCGGCGACCACGAGGTCGGCGATGGTGCCTTCACCTTCGGCGCTGCTGCCTTCGGCCACCTTACGCACCGGAGTGGCCTGGATGCCGTTGCGACGCAGCACGTCGGCGGTGCCGCCGGTGGACACGATCTCGAAGCCGAGGTCGGAGAGGCGCTTGACGCCCATGATCACCGAGCGCTTGTCGCGGTTGGCCACGGACACGAAGACCTTGCCTTCGGTGGGCAGGGCGTTGTTGGCACCCGACTGGCTCTTGGCGAACGCGGTGTCGAAGTGCTTGTCGATGCCCATGACCTCGCCGGTGGAGCGCATTTCCGGCCCGAGCAGCGAATCCACGACCTTGCCTTCCAGGGTGCGGAACCGGCTGAACGGCAGGACCGCTTCCTTGACGGCGACCGGGGCGTCCAGCGGCAGGGTGGAACCGTCGCCGGTTTCCGGCAGCATCTTGTACGCGCTGCGGAGCTGGCCGATGGTGACGCCGGTGCCGATCAGCGCCGCGGCCTTGGCCATCTGCACGCCCGTGGCCTTGGACACGAAGGGCACGGTCCGGGAGGCACGCGGGTTGGCTTCCAGGACGTACAGCACGTCGGAGGCCAGCGCGAACTGGATGTTGATCAGGCCGCGGACGCCCACGCCTTCGGCGATGGCCCTGGTGGCGGTGCGGACGCGGTCCAGGACGTTGTTGCCCAGGGTGATGGGCGGCAGGACACAGGCGGAGTCGCCGGAGTGGACGCCGGCCTCCTCGATGTGCTCCATGATGCCGCCCAGGTACATGTCCGTGCCGTCGAACAGGGCGTCGACGTCGATCTCCACGGCGTCCTCGAGGAAGCGGTCAATCAGCACCGGGTGCTCGGCGGTGATTTCGGTGGCGTTGGCGATGTAGCGGGACAGGTTCGGCTCGTCGTAGACGATCTCCATGCCGCGGCCGCCCAGGACGTAGGACGGGCGGACCAGGACGGGGTAGCCAATTTCGTCCGCGATCTTCTTGGCGTCCTCGAAGGAGACGGCGGTGCCGTTCTTCGGGGAGACCAGGCCGGCTTCGTCCAGCACGCGGGCGAAGGCGCCGCGGTGCTCGGCGAGGTCGATCGCCTCGGGCGAGGTGCCGAGGATGGGCACGCCGGCGTCGGCCAGCTGCTGGGCCAGCTTCAGCGGGGTCTGGCCGCCGAGCTGGACGAAGACACCCATCACGCCGCCGGTGCGTTCCTCGGCCGCGATGACTTCGAGGACGTCCTCAAGGGTCAGCGGCTCGAAGTACAGGCGGGTGGAGATGTCGTAGTCGGTGGAGACGGTTTCCGGGTTGCAGTTGACCATGACGGTCTCGTACCCGGCCTTGCGCAGCGCCATGGATGCGTGGACGCAGGAGTAGTCGAACTCGATGCCCTGGCCGATGCGGTTGGGCCCGGAGCCGAGGATGAGGATGGAGGGCTTGGAGTGCAGCGCAACCTCGTCCTCCTCGTCATAGGCCGAGTAGTGGTACGGCGTGTAGGCGGCGAACTCCGCGGCGCAGGTGTCCACGGTCTTGTAGACCGGGCGGATGCCCAGCGCCTGGCGGACGCCGCGGACGACGGCCTCGGAGTTGTGCGTCAGGGCGCCGATCTGCTCATCGGAGAAGCCGTGGCGCTTGGCGTTGCGGAGCATGTCCTCCGTCAGCGCGCCGGAGCGGCGGATCTCCTGGGAAATCTCGTTGAGCAGCTGGAGCTGGTCCAGGAACCAGGGGTCGATCTTCGTGGCCTCGTGGAGCTCCTCCACGCTGGCGCCGCCGAGCAGGGCGCGCTGCACCTGGTGCAGGCGGTCCGTCGTCGGGCGCTTGGCCTTCTCGATCAGCTCCGGCACTTCCCATTCGGGCACGGAGGTGAAGTCCAGCTGCGAACCCTTCTGCTCGAGGGACCGCAGGGCCTTCTGGAGGGCTTCGGTGAAGTTGCGGCCCATGGCCATGGCCTCGCCCACCGACTTCATGGTGGTGGTGAGGGTGTTGTCCGCGGCGGGGAACTTCTCGAACGCGAACCGCGGGACCTTGACCACCACGTAGTCGAGCGTCGGCTCGAAGGAGGCGGGGGTCTTCTGCGTGATGTCGTTCGGGATCTCGTCCAGGGTGTAGCCGAGCGAAAGCTTGGTGGCGATCTTGGCGATGGCGAAGCCGGTGGCCTTGGACGCCAGGGCCGAGGAGCGGGACACGCGCGGGTTCATTTCGATGACGACGACGCGGCCGGTCTTGGGATCGATGGCGAACTGGATGTTGCAGCCGCCGGTGTCCACGCCCACTTCACGGATCACGGCGATGGCGACGTCGCGCAGCTTCTGGTATTCGCGGTCGGTGAGCGTCAGTGCCGGTGCCACGGTGATGGAGTCGCCGGTGTGCACGCCCACGGGGTCGAAGTTTTCGATGGAGCAGACGACAACCACGTTGTCGTTCTTGTCCCGCATCATTTCGAGCTCGTATTCCTTCCAGCCGAGGATGCTCTCTTCGAGCAGCACCTCGCTGGTGGGGCTGTACTGCAGGCCCTGGCCGACGATCCGGCGCAGGTCCTCTTCGTTGTACGCCAGGCCGGAACCGAGGCCGCCCATGGTGAAGGAGGGGCGGACCACCATCGGGTAGCCGAGGTCGCCGGCGGCCTTGAGTGCCTCGTCCATGGAGTGGATGATGTGGCTGCGGGCGGATTCGGCGCCGCAGCGCTCCACGACGCCCTTGAACTTCTCGCGGTCCTCGCCGAGCTCGATCGCGGCGATGTTCGCACCGATCAGTTCCACGTTGTACTTCTCCAGCACACCGTTCTTGTCCAGCGCGATCGCGGTGTTCAGCGCCGTCTGGCCGCCCAGGGTGGGCAGCACGGCGTCGGGACGCTCCTTGGCGATGATCTTCTCCACCACCTCGGGGGTGATGGGCTCGATGTAGGTGGCGTCGGCGAACTCCGGGTCGGTCATGATGGTGGCCGGGTTGGAGTTGACGAGGATGACGCGCAGGCCTTCCTCCTTGAGGACGCGAAGCGCCTGGGTGCCGGAGTAGTCGAATTCAGCGGCCTGGCCGATGACGATCGGGCCGGAACCGATGACCAGGACGCTCTTAAGGTCAGTTCTCTTGGGCATTACTTCTTGTCCTCAGTCTTGTTGTCAGTCGTGTTCTGCTGTGCATCGGCGGGGTGCCGGGCGTCCACCGGTTCCTTGGACAGGTTGGCGGTACGCCCGTCGCGGCTGCCCTCCATGAGCTCGATGAAGCGGTCGAACAGGTACGCGGCGTCGTGCGGGCCCGCGGCAGCCTCGGGGTGGTACTGCACGGAGAAGGCGGGAATGTCCAGGCAGGCCAGGCCTTCGACAACCTCGTCGTTCAGGCTGACGTGGCTGACCTCCACGCGTCCGTAGCGCTCTTCCGGCGCGTTGGTGGGGCCGTCCAGCGGGGCGTCGACGGCGAAGCCGTGGTTCTGCGACGTGATCTCCACCTTGCCGGTGCGGCGGTCCATGACGGGCTGGTTGATGCCGCGGTGGCCGTAGCGGAGCTTGTAGGTGCCGAAGCCGAGGGCCCGGCCCAGGATCTGGTTGCCGAAGCAGATGCCGAAGTAGGGCAGCTTCTCGTCCAGGACGGTGCGGAGCAGCTTGACCTGGTTGTCGGCGGTGGCGGGGTCGCCGGGGCCATTGGACATGAAGAAACCGTCGGGGCTGACGGCCTTGACGTCGTCGATGGTTGCCGTGGCGGGCAGCACGTGGACGCGGACGCCGCGTTCGGCGAAACGCACCGGGGTCATGGCCTTGATGCCGAGGTCGATCGCGGCGATGCTGAACCGCGGGTCCCCCTCCCAGCCGTGGTCCTTCGGCTCCACCACATAGGCTTCGTCGATGCTGACTTCCTCGGCAAGGCGGGCGCCTTCCATCGGCTCGCTGGCGAGCACGGCGTCGAGGAGTTCCTTGTCGGTGGCCTTGGCGGCGTCGCCGGAGAAGATGCCGGCGCGCATGGTTTTGTGTTCGCGCAGGTGCCGGGTGATGGCCCGCGTGTCCACGCCCTGGATGCCCACGATGCCCTGCTCGACGAGCTCGTCGTCCAGACTGCGCTCGGACCGCCAGTTGGAGGGACGGCGCGCCGCGTCGCGGACGATGTAGCCGGCCACCCAGATGCGGCGGGATTCGGCGTCCTCGCTGTTCACACCGGTGTTGCCGATGTGCGGGGCCGTCTGCACCACGAGCTGGCGGGCGTAGGACGGGTCGGTAATGGTCTCCTGGTAGCCGGTCATGCCGGTGGCGAAGACCGCTTCCCCCAGGGCGGTGCCCTGCGCGCCGTAGCTGCGGCCGCGGAAGATGCGGCCGTCTTCGAGCACCAGGACGGCGGGGGCGGAGGCTGCGGCCTGCGCAGTTCCTGCGTTTACTGTCACTTCGGTTTCCGTCACTTTATTACTTTCCACTATTGGGCACCTGCCTGGGGGCCTGGGGAGATCATTTCCTGAAGTTGTTGGAGGATGGCCGGCTTGTCCGCGGCGCGGCGCGTGCGGAAGCCGGTGTCCAGGGCGTGGGTTCCGAGCATCCAGCTGAGGATCAGCAGGCCGTCCTTTTCCACGAATTTCCCGGCCATGCCGCTGTCCTGCCGGACACCGGCCAGCGAAGCCGCCGGGATGAAGAGCGGGCCGGAACCGGCACGGTCCAGGAGCACGCCTTCCGGATGGACCGAGAGTTCAGCGTTGGTGCGGATGCCGAGGCCGTGCACGGCAATCCTGTCCAGCCAGTCGCCCGAGGTGGTCGAGGCGACGTACTGCCCGTCCGCCGAAACCAGCGGCTCGCCGAGGCCCGCAGGAACGGCCGGCAGCTGCCCGATGTCGGACTGCCGGCGCAGCCGGTTGCGCCAGCCGATCCAGATCAGGACAAAAACGACGGCGGCCACGGCCAGCATCGCAAGTCCGGGAAGGATTTTTTCCATCAGTTTGCACCCGAGACGCCGGCAACCGGCGCTTCCGAGGGGTAGCGGTAGGGGGTGTTGAGCTTGCCGTCCAGGACCGTGGGGTGGCCCTTGAAGAACGTGGCCACGACTTTGCCCGGGAGTTCCATGCCGCGGAACGGCGAGTTGCGCCCCATGGTTGCCATGGCGGAGGGGTCTACGGTCCAGCGCGCGGCCGGATCCACGAGGACGATGTTGGCGGGTTCGCCCTTTTCGAGCGGCCGGCCCTGGTCCGCGAGGCGTCCGATGCCTGCGGGCGCGGTGGACGTGGCCCGGGCGAAGTCGGCCCAGGTCATCAGGCCGGTCTCGATCATGGCGTGCTGGACCACGGACAGGGCGGTTTCCAGTCCGGTCATGCCCATGGCCGCCTGCGCCCACTCGCATTCCTTGTGCTCGCTCGGGTGCGGTGCGTGGTCGGTGCCGACGACGTCGATGGTGCCGTCGGCGAGGGCCGCTCGCAGGGCCTGGACGTCGTCGTTGGTGCGCAGCGGCGGGTTGACCTTGTAGACGGGGTCGTAGCTGCGGACCAGTTCATCGGTGAGCAGCAGGTGGTGCGGGGTCACCTCGGCCGTGACGTTGATGCCGCGCGCCTTGGCCCAGCGGATGATCTCGACGGAGCCGGCGGTGGAGACGTGGCAGACGTGGAGCCGGGAACCGACGTGCTGGGCCAGGAGCACGTCGCGGGCAATGATGCTTTCCTCGGCAACTGCCGGCCAGCCGGTCAGGCCGAGGACCGCGGAGACCTCGCCCTCGTTCATCTGGGCGCCTGCGGTGAGGCGCGGTTCCTGCGCGTGCTGGGCCACAACGCCGTCGAACGCCTTGACATACTCGAGGGCGCGGCGCATCAGCACGGGATCGTGGACGCAGATGCCGTCGTCGGAGAACATGCGGACCTGGGCGCGGGAGTCCGCCATGGCGCCGAGCTCGGCGAGCTGTTCGCCGGCGAGGCCCACGGTGACGGCGCCCACGGGGCGGACGTCCACCCAGCCGGCGTCACGGCCAAGGCTGTAGACCTGCTCCACCACGCCGGCGGTGTCCGCCACCGGGGTGCTGTTGGCCATGGCGTGCACGGCGGTGAATCCACCCAGGGCAGCGGCGCGGGTGCCGGTTTCCACCGTTTCGGCGTCTTCGCGGCCGGGTTCGCGCAGGTGGGTATGGACGTCCACCATGCCCGGCAGTGCGATGAGACCGTCGGCGTCGATGACCGTGGCGCCGTTTGCTGCGTCGCTCCCGGAGAGGCCGCTGCCGCGGGCTGCGATGACGCCGTCGCGGATCAGCAGGTCCTCGGCGTCGCCGCCCAGGATCCCGGCGCCCCGGATCAGGTAAGTGGTTGCTTCAGCCATCAGTTGCTCTCCTTCAGGGTGGCGGCTGGTTCACGGGTGTCTCCGGAGAGCAGCAGGTACAGGGCGGCCATGCGGATCGAGACGCCGTTCTTCACCTGCGCGAGCACGGTGGAGCGGGGCGAGTCGGCGGCGGCCGCGGAAATTTCAAGGCCCCGGTTCATCGGTCCGGGGTGCATGATGATGGTGTCCTTCAAGCCCAGGCTGTCCAGGGCGCGGAGCCGCGTGTCGTCAAAACCCCAGCGGCGGGAGTACTCGCGGGTGGACGGGAAGAACGAGGCGTTCATCCGCTCGCCCTGGACGCGGAGCATCATGACCGCGTCGACGCCCTTTTCGAGGGTCTCGTCCATGTCGTAGCTGATGCTGCAGGGCCATTTTTCGACGCCGATGGGCAGCAGGGTGGGCGGCGCCACCAGGGTGACGTCGGCGCCGAGGGTGCGTAGGAGCCATACGTTGGACCGCGCCACGCGGGAGTGCAGGACGTCGCCGGCGATGGCGACGCGCATGCCGCGCAGGTCCGCCCCGGTGGAGGGCAGGCCGGAAAGTTTGGTCCAGTGCCGGCGCATGGTGAACGCGTCCAGGAGCGCCTGGGTGGGGTGTTCGTGGGTGCCGTCGCCCGCGTTGACCACTGCGGCGTCGATCCAGTCGGTTGCTGCAAGGCGGTGCGGCGCGCCGGAGGCCCAGTGGCGGATCACGACGGCGTCGGCGCCCATGGCGGACAGCGTCTGTGCGGTGTCCTTGAGTGACTCGCCTTTGGAAACCGATGAGCCCTTGGCGGCGAAATTGATGACGTCCGCGGAGAGCCGCTTGGCGGCCGCCTCGAAGGAGATGCGGGTGCGGGTGGAATCCTCGAAAAAGAGGTTCACCACGGTGCGTCCACGCAGGGCAGGAAGCTTCTTGACTTCGCGCTCCCCCACGGTCGACATCTCTTCGGCGGTGTCGAGGATGCGGACGGCGTTGGCCAGGCTGAGGTCTTCGGTGGAAAGAAGGTGTTTCATGCGCCGCCCTCGATGACAACTTCGTTAACCGCCTGGCCGTCGACGGCGTCGGTCTCCTCGAGCCGGACCCGGACCTTTTCGGCGGAGGAGGTGGGCAGGTTCTTGCCCACATGGTCTGCGCGGATGGGGAGTTCGCGGTGGCCCCGGTCGATGAGGACTGCCAGGCGCACGATGCGCGGCCGGCCCAGGTCGACGAGGGCGTCCAGGGCGGCGCGGATGGTGCGGCCGGAGTAGAGGACGTCGTCGATCAGCACCACGACCTTGTTGTCTATGCCGGTCAGCGGCAGCTGGGTGCGGTGCGGGGGCCTGGTGGGCTGGTGGGAGAGGTCGTCCCGGAACATGGTGACGTCCAGCTGGCCAACGATGGCGGCAGCGTCCACGGCGGGATCGGCGGCGGCGATTTTCTGGGCGAGCCGGACTGCAAGCGGGTAGCCGCGGCGGGGAATGCCCAGCAGCACCAGGTCCTGGGAGCCCTTGTTGGCCTCGAGGATCTCATGGGCGATACGAGTGAGGGCACGGTCGATATCCGCCTGGTTGAGTACAACCCTGGCCGGAACCGGTGCCTGCGTGACAGGAGTCATCGCTCGTCTCCCCTTTCCCCGCCTCACGGGACGGAATTAAAAAAGGAACATTTGCCTTCCAAAATTACCACACGGGCGCCTGGGCCCGGCCCCGGCAGAGGGCGTCGTCCGTCACACCGTGAAGGGCTGTGCTGATCCCCTCTCCGGTGCACACAGGCCAGCCCGGTACTTTGTTGCCCAACCCGCGGCACATAGGCTCATGTCTATGTCAATGAATCCGCAGCAGAGGCAGTTCCCCGGCCCTGAGTTCGGCCAACAGCCCGCCAATCCAAGCTGGATGGGCCACGTCCAGCCGCAGAACTACCGCCCCGCACCGGGCCACAGCGGCGGCGCCGTGCACCAGGTCATCCCGGAGGCTGCCTCAACCGTAGCTGCCCGCCCCGGAGCCGGGACCCTGGGGCTGGTGGTCGGCGGGGGGATCCTTGCCTTCGTCAGCCTGTTCATTGTGGTGCCATTCCTCCTGGCCAGCACCGGCGTGACCGGGTTCGTCATCGGCTTTGTGGCGTCCCTGGTTCCGCTGGCGGCGGTGCTGTCCGCCGTCGCCGTCATTGACCGCTGGGAACCCGAACCCAAGCGCCTGCTGCTGTTTGCCTTCACCTGGGGTGCGGCCGTGTCCATTGCCGTGACACTGCTCATCCAGCCGGTCTTCGCCCTCGCGGCCCCGGCCACGGACGAGGCATCCTTCCGCGACTTCATGACCACCGTGCAGGCGCCCGTGGTGGAGGAGTTCGCGAAGTCGCTGGGCCTGCTGCTGCTTCTCCTGTTCGCCCGCCGCAATTTCGACGGTCCCGTTGACGGCGTCGTGTTTGCCTTCACCATCGCCGGCGGCTTTGCGTTCACCGAGAACATCCTTTACTTCGGCCGGGCGATCGCGGAGTCCGGCACCGGCAGCGACCTGGTGCAGATTTTCTTCCTCCGCGGGGTCATGTCGCCGTTCGCGCATGCCATATTCACCGGCACCACGGGCCTGATCATGGGGCTGGCCGCCCGCCGCGGGCACTCGGGCGCGGCGGTGCTTGCGTTCTTTGTCGGCCTGGTCCCGGCCATGATCCTGCACAACCGGTGGAACAGCATGGGCCAGGACTTCCTGGCCCAGTACGTGCTGGTGCAGGTCCCCATCTTCGTGCTCGCCGTGGTCAGCATCGTGGTGCTGCGGGTCGCCGAAAGGCGGCTGACCAGGCAACGGCTCCAGGAGTACGCCGCCGCAGGCTGGTTCGCTCCGGCCGAGGTGGAGCTGCTGGCCACCCCGGGCGGCCGGCGCCAGGCAGTGCGCTGGGCCGCCTCCTACAACCGCGGCGGGGAGATGAAGGAGTTCGTCAGGGCGGCCACGCGGCTGGCCTTCACCCGGCAGCGGATCCTCAGCGGCAGGGATGTGCCGGCGCACCAGCGGGACGAAGTGCAGCAGCTGCGCCACCTGACGGCAGTGCGGAGTGCCCTGCAACAGTAGCCCGGCATGCAGAAAGCCCCCGCAGGCCGGGCCTGCGGGGGCTTTCCGTCGTGACTCAGCTCAGGCGAGCAGGGACGGCTTCAGCTGCTGCAGGCGTCCCAGAAGGCCGTTGATGAACGACGGCGACTCATCCGTGGAGAGCGTCTTGGCCAGGGCGACGGCTTCGCTGACGGCAACACCGTCGGGAACGTCGTCGTTGTAGAGCAGTTCCCAGGTGCCGATCCGGAGGATGATGCGGTCCACGGACGGCATGCGCTCAAGCGTCCAGCCCTGGGAGTAGGTTTCGAGGAATTCGTCGATGGTGGCCTGCATCGACACCACGCCTTCGACGATCTCGAGGGTGTAGGGATTGACAATCTGGTCAGTCCTCTCGCGGCGCGCACGCAGCACGTCGAAAGCTGAGACAGAACGCTGCTCGGCTTCGAAGAGGACTTCAAGAGCCCTGTTGCGGGCTTTACCGCGGGCGCTCACTAGTCGTTGACCCGGCCGAGGTAGCTGCCGTCGCGGGTGTCGACCTTGACCCTGGTGTTGTTCTCGACGAACAGCGGCACCTGGATCTCGTAGCCGGTCTCCAGGGTGGCGGGCTTGGTGCCGGCGGAGGAGCGGTCGCCCTGGAGGCCCGGCTCAGTGTAGGTGATTTCGAGGACAACGCTCGGCGGCAGCTCGATGTACAGCGGCGTGCCTTCGTGCATGGCGATGTTGACCTGCTGGTTTTCCAGCATGAAGTTGGTGGCGTCGCCCACAACCTCGCCCGAAACGTGGACCTGGTCGTAGTCCTGGGTATCCATGAAGACGAAGTCGGCGCCGTCCTGGTACAGGTACTGGTAGTCGCGGCGGTCAACCGTGGCGGTTTCGATCTTCAGGCCGGCGTTGAAGGTCTTGTCGACGACCTTGCCCGAGAGCACGTTGCGGATCTTCGTACGCACGAAGGCACCGCCCTTGCCCGGCTTCACATGCTGGAACTCAAGGACGTTCCAAAGCTGGCCGTCCAGCTTCAGTACGGTTCCATTCTTGATGTCGTTTGTGGTTGCCACTGGTTTCCTCTGGTTGTGTCTGACTGGTTCTGGCTGCCAGCTGGTTATGCCAAGCGGGCAGCCAGAACGGGGTGCCAGCGTGTGTTTATCAAAAATCCAGAAACCATTCTAGCTGATAAGGCGGGAGAACCTCTTAGGAGGCCAGTTCGAACACGTCCCGCGCCCGCTGCAGGGCCACGGTCGAGGAGTAGATGAGGGCTGCATCGGCGGACTGCGCCACCCGCAGGTCCAGCGCCCGGGTGAAGGATTCCACCGCGGCAGCAATGTTCCCTGCCACGAACTGCATCCGGCCGAGGTACTGGTAGGCCAGGGCCTCGTTGGCCGTTCCCTGCGCCTCGGTGAGCAGCTGCCGGAAGAGTTCGACGGCGCGGTCGTAGCGGTGGGAAACGCGCAGGACGTCCGCTTCGTAGGCCCGCAGCGTGAACGACTCGGGGTCCTTGTAGCGGGCTTCCGCCACCAGCTCGGCGGCGTCGGCTGCGCGTCCCTCGACGAGGAGCACCAAGACCTGGTCGGCCGGATCGGTCGACGCTTCCAATGCGGCGGCGCAGGTTTCTTCGCTGACAATCTCAGAAAGCAGTGTGTCCGGGTTGATCCGGATCCCCGGGAAACCGCCGTCGGGCCATTCGATGGTTCCGCTCTGGTCCCCGCGCATCAGGAGGCAATCTCCTGGTAGGCGGCAAAGAGCAGGGAGGTATCGGGCACATCCAGGATTCCCGGCTTGGCGATGCCGTCGAGGACCACGAAGCGCAGGAGATCGCCGCGGGACTTCTTGTCGCGGCGCATGCCGTCCAGGAGCCCCTGCCAGCGGTCGCGCCGGTATGTGACGGGCAGCCCAAGGGATTCGAGGATGCTGCGGTGCCGGTCGGCGTCGGCGTCGCTGAGCCGGCCGACGCTGCGGGACAGTTCAGCGGCGAACATCATGCCCACCGATACGGCGGCGCCGTGCCGCCACGAGTAGCGTTCCACGAGCTCAATGGCGTGGCCCAGGGTGTGGCCGTAGTTCAGGATTTCCCGGAGGCCGGATTCCTTGAGGTCCTCGGAGACGACGCGGGCCTTGACCGCGATGGCACGCTCGATCAGCTCGCGCAACGCATCGGAACCCGGATCCGTTACCGCGTCAGGATCCTTCTCAATGAGGTCCAGGATGGCGGGATCCGCGATAAAACCGCACTTGATGACCTCGGCCATGCCGGAGATGATCTCGTTCCGGGGCAGGGTCTTCAGTGTGTCCAGGTCGGTGAGCACTGCTGCGGGCGGGTGGAAGGAGCCCACGAGGTTTTTGCCTTCGGCCGTATTGATGCCGGTCTTGCCGCCGACGGCCGCATCCACCATGCCGAGCAGGCTCGTGGGCATGTGGATGACTTTGACGCCGCGCAGCCAGGTGGCGGCCACAAAGCCGGCAAGGTCGGTGACGGCGCCGCCGCCAACAGAGACCACGGCGTCGGAACGGGTGAAGTCGTTCTGGCCCAGCACCTGCCAGCAGAATGCGGCAACCTGGATGTGCTTGCCTTCCTCGGCGTCAGGGATTTCCGCGGTGACGGCGGTGAAGCCGGCAGCGGCAAGTTCATCCCGGACGGTGTCGCCGGTGAGGCGGAGGGCGCGCGGGTGGATGACCAGGACGCGCCGGACGCGCTCCCCCAGCAGTCCCGGCAAGGTGCCGAGCAAGCCGCGGCCAACTACGACGTCGTAGTTGTCCCCGGCAGACTGTCCGGTGACCTTAATGACGGTTGATTCGCTCACTTTTCAACTTCCTGTTTCGCGGCAGCGCATTCGGTGGCTGCCGTCGTCGCGGTTGTGTTGATCTCGCGTGTGGTGGGGTCTGGGGCGTTGCCGGCGGCAAAGTCGCACAACGCGGCTTCGAGCTTCAGCCCCAGCTGTGGCACGGTGCCCTGCCGGACGTCCAGCACAATGTCCGCAAGGCGCTCATAGACCGGTTTCCGGGTGGCGAACAGCGCCTTCCAGCGACGGATGCCGTCACCGGCCAGCAGCGGCCGCCCGGAATTCTTGGCGATCCTGGCGGCGACGGTGTCGGCGTCGCACTCCAGGTAAACCACAGTGCACTGTTCCAGCAGCTGCTGCGTGCCGGAGTCCAGGACCGAGCCGCCGCCCAGCGAAACCACGGTGGCGGTGCCGGCCGCGGCCTCGATGATGCGTGCCACCGTCCGGGCTTCGATCTCGCGGAAGGAACGTTCGCCGCGGTTGGCGAAGATGTCCGCGATCGAACCGTGGCCTTCGACGATGACGGCGTCAGTGTCCACGAACGGGGCATCCAGCTGTTGCGCCAGCTGCTGCCCGATCGCCGATTTGCCGACCGCCATGGGCCCAATTAGCACAATGGGCCGCTCACCCGCGCTGCAGGGTGTATTGCTCCGGGGCACTACAGTCCGATCGTATCCAGCGACGCCGGAATGCTCTCGAGGTAGCCGCGGATGTTGCGGGCGGTCTCTGCCACGGAGTCGCCGCCGAACTTTTCGGTCACGGCCTCGGCCAGGACCAGCGCGACCATGGCCTCGGCTACAACGCCGGCAGCCGGAACGGCACAGACGTCGGAGCGCTGGTGGTGGGCCTTGGCTGCCTCGCCGGTGCTGATATCGATGGTCTTCAGGGCCCGCGGGACGGTGGCGATGGGCTTCATGGCGGCCCGGACACGCAGGACGTCCCCGATGCTCATGCCGCCTTCGATGCCGCCGGCGCGGTTGCTGGTGCGGATGATCCGGCCGTCCGCGTCCTTGACGATTTCGTCGTGGGCGGCGGAGCCGCGGCGTGCGGCGGTGAGGAAACCGTCGCCCACTTCGACACCCTTGATGGCCTGGATACCCATCAGGGCGGCGGCCAGGCGGGAATCGAGGCGGCGGTCCCAGTGGACGTAGCTGCCGAGTCCCGGGGGCAGGCCGTAGGCCAGTACCTCCACCACGCCGCCGAGGGTTTCGCCTTCCTTGTGTGCGGCGTCCACCTCGGCAACCATGGCATCGGAGGTTTCGCGGTCGAAGCAGCGGAGCGGATCGGCGTCGAGGGCGATCACGTTGTCCGGCACGGGCAGCGGCCGGCCTTCGGGAACGGTGACGCTGGCGATGGACACCGTGTGGCTGACCAGCTCAATGCCGAGGTGCTTCAGGAACTGGGCGGCAACCGTGCCCATCGCCACGCGCGTGGCGGTTTCGCGGGCGCTGGCGCGTTCCAGCACGGGACGGGCTTCGTCGAAGCCGTATTTCTGCATGCCCGTAAAATCGGCGTGCCCCGGGCGGGGCCGGGTCAGCGGGGCGTTGCGGGCCTGTCCCTCGAGTTCCCCGGGGTCCACCGGATCGGCCGACATGATCTGTTCCCACTTGGGCCATTCGGTGTTGCCCACCTGGATGGCGACGGGGCCGCCCTGGGTGATGCCGTGGCGGACACCGCCAAGGATCGTGACGACGTCCTGCTCAAACTTCATCCGTGCCCCGCGGCCGTAGCCGAGCCGCCGGCGGGCAAGGGCATCGGCGATCTGCCCGCTGGTGAGTTCAACACCGGCGGGGACGCCTTCGATAATTCCGACCAGTGCCGGGCCATGGGACTCACCGGCGGTCAACCAACGCAACATAAAAACCATCCTGCCATGTCTGGCGGTCAGGACACCCGCCGGGGTGCCCCGACTGCGTCGCACATCACATCTATGACTTCAGCACTTCCGGCATCCGGCAGGCCCGTGAAGTAGCGGACCTGCTCCACTGCCTGGTACAGCAGCATTTCAAGGCCGGGGACCACTGTTCCGCCGCCGGCGTGCCAGGCGGCGGCGATTTGGCTGGGCCACGGATCGTAGGCCACGTCGAGGAGGACACCGTCGGTGCGCCGTCCGAGGGCTTCGAGTTCCGCCGCCATGCCGTCTGCCGCCCGCGGCGGCAGCGTGGATATTACGACGCCGGCACTGGCCATCGCTTCGACCGCACCATCGAGGGTGTGGACGGAGATGTCCATGCCCAGCCCGTCTGCTGCCGCCCTGGCTTCCGCCGCCCGCGCGGTGTTCCGGACATACACGTCAACGGACACTGCACCCAGCTCCTGCAGGGCTGCCACTGCCGCGGCCGCCGTTCCGCCGCCGCCAAGGATGACGCCGGAAGGACCGTCCGCGGCGCCGGCGTTGCGGAGGGCGTTGACGATCCCGGCGACGTCGGTGTTGTAACCAATCCGCCGGGTGGACTCCCCCTCGCCTTCGAACGCCACAGTGTTGATGACGCCCAGGACCCTGGCCACGCCACGGACCTCGTCCACCTCCGCAGCCATGGCCTTCTTCAGCGGCATGGTGACGGACAGTCCACGCCAGCCGCTTTCTGCACGAACCGAATCCATGAACGCCGGCAGCGACTCTTCTGTCACGTCGATGGCGGTATAGCCGATCTCCACACCGAGCCGCGCATAGGCGGCCAGGTGGAGCGCCGGTGATTTCGAATGGCCGATGGGGTGACCCAGGACGGCTGCCCGCAGGCTCATACGCAACGGCCCGGGTTGGCCTCGCACCACGCGTTGTACTGCTCGACGTAGCCGTTGTGCTCGGCCAGCGTCTTGGAGAACTTCGTTTCCTTGGTGTCGAGGTTGATGGTTACCCAGTACAGGTAATCGTTCTTGTTCGGCTTGGCCGCCGCATCGATGGCGGTCTTGCCCGGCGAACCGATGGGCCCGGCGGGCAGGCCCTTGATGGCGTAGGTGTTGTACGGGTTGGACTTGTCGGCTTTTTCGGCCTCGTCGATGTGGAAGGTCTTCTTGCCCAGGCCGTAAGTGACCGTGGCGTCCGACTGGATCAGGCCGTTGGTTTCGGTGTTGGTGGGCTTCAGGCGGTTGTAGATGGCGCCCGCCACGTCCTTGTACTCCGCCTGGCCACCCTCTGCCTGCACGATGCTGGCAACGGTGACGACATCGTACTGCCTGGCCGAATCCGTCACGCCCTGCGCCTTCAGCTCGTCCTGGGTGGCCTTCACAAGCTTGGTCAGGATCTCCTTGGCGGTGGATCCCAGCGGGAAGCGGTACTCCCCCGGAGCCAGGAAGCCTTCCAGGTTCTTCGCCTTGGACGACACCCCGAACTGCTCGGGCGCGTCGCTGAGTGACTTGAGCTGGGCCAGGGACAGGCCCGATCCCTCGGAGATTGCCTGCAGCGATTCATCGATCCGAAGGCCCGCGTTCAGGGCGAAGTACATGACCTTCGCCTGTCCCTCGTTGAGGAGCACGGAGACGGCGTCGGAGTTCTTCATTTCCTGCTTGAAGTCGTACTCCCCCGGCGAGAGGGTGCCGCCGGATGCGCTGAGGGCGGCGATGAAGGTGTCGGCGTTGGCCACCACCTTGGCCTCTTCCAGTTTGGCCGCGACGGATACCGGGCCTTCGCCCGGAACAACGGACACCTTCACCTGCCCGCTTCCAGGGCCGGGATAATCGGCCGGCTTGTCGTTCCCCAGCAGCGGCTTCAGGAACTGCGCACCGACGACGGTGGCTGTGACAAAGAGCGCGAGGGTCAGCAGCAGCGCCACAAGACGGCGACGCCGCCGGACCTTCTTGGAGGGCCGGGTCACGGTCGCCCCGGTTTCGGCTCCGGCCAGGAGCTGGTGCCCCACGGCCTGGTGCTCATAGGGCGCGTGGTCCTCGTACGCTTCGTGCTGCGCGTCGTAGTGGTGGACGTCCTCGTAGTGGTGGCCGGGCTCAAACTCGGCATGGTGGCCCTGGGCGAATTCGGCGAAGTGCGGCGCATCTTCGGACTGGGGACCGTGGACCTCAGGCCCGGCGTCCGCCTTCGCAGCGGCATCTGCGTGCGCTGCAGCGTCCGCGTCCTCGACGGGGTCGTGGATGGTCGGCGGGACCGGCGGAACATCGGGAACCTCATCCGGAGCCAGAGGTTCGGGGGCAGGAACAGGCTGCGCCACCGGAGCAGCCGGTATTGCCGCCGTCCGGGCAGCGTTCGCTCCGGAAACCGGTGCCGGAGCAGAAACCGGGACCGGGCCGGAAACCGCGGCGGAAGACCCCGGCTGCCGTGCGGCACCCGCGGACGCGTGCACCTCTTCACCGGATTCGTAGGCCTGCTCGGGCACGGCATCTCCGGTACTGGCCTTCTCGCGGGCGCGGATCTCCTTGCGTGTCAGGGGCCGTCCGGTGTCCGCGAAGGGTTCGCCGGAGGAGTCGTCACTATTGACCGGGCTCACTGTAGCTTTCCATCCTCTGAAGATCGTGTTTCCGTTTCCGGGCCAGGCCGTTCAGCAGTATCCGCTGCAGCGTGTCCGGACAGCCCCGCACGGGGAAGCGCGCGCACGCGGCTCCCCACATCCGTTCCCCTGGCTTTTTGCATATCGATGGCGTGCTGCAATATTCCGGCAGCCGCAACCTGATCCACCACTTTACGGTGATTTTTGCTGCTCATGCCAGCTTCGTGGAGGCTGCGGTGGGCGGTGACGGTGCTGAGCCGCTCGTCAATCAGGTGTACGGGGACGTCCGAACCTGCCCGGTCCAGCTCGTCGGCCAGCAGCTGTGCGTACTCGGTAGCCATGCGGGCGGAGGCGTGTTCCTCGCCTTTCATGGTCCGCGGCAGGCCCACGAATATCTGCACGGCTCCGCGGTCCGCTGCGAGGGCGGCGATCACGCGGACATCCGAATTTTTCCTGGGATTGCGGTCGAGCGTCTTCAGCGGTGTGGCGAGGATCTCATCGCGGTCACAGATGGCGACGCCGACGCGGACGGTCCCCACGTCCACCCCCAGTTTGATGCCCCGGGGGTGGACGTGCGGCTCAGCGGAGGAAGTCACAGCCTGCTAGCGCCTCGTGACGGCATCGACGACGGCGGCCAGTGCGGCGCCGACCTTGGAGGCGTCCGTGCCGCCGCCCTGGGCGACGTCGTCCTTGCCGCCACCACCGCCGCCGAGGATTCCGGCGGCGAGCCGGACCAGGGCTCCGGCCTTCACGCCGGCTTCACGGGCGGCCTCGTTGGTGGCCACCAGGATGACCGGGCGGTCGTTGCTGACGCCGGCCACGGCAACCGTGGCGGCCTCGGACCCAAGCCGGTTGCGCAGGTCCAGGGCGAGGCCGCGGATGTCGTCGGCGCCGCTGACCTGGCCGGCATCGTGGGCGATGACCCGGACACCGGCAGCGTCCACGGCCGTTCCGGCGAGCTGGGCAGCGGCGGCCGCGAGCTGTTCCTTCCGGAGCCGCTCAAGTTCCTTTTCCGTGGCCTTGAGCTTGGTGAGGGTCGCGGAGATGCGGTCCGCCAGCTGGCCGGAGGGCACCTTGAGCATTTCGGTGAGTTCGGTCACCAGGGCGCGCTCGGCGGCCAGGTGGCGGAACGCGTCCATGCCGACGAACGCCTCAACACGGCGGTTTCCGGAGCCGACGGACTGTTCGCCCAGCAGGGAGAGGCTGCCGATCAGGGAGGTGTTGGACACATGGGTGCCACCGCAGAGCTCGCGGGACCATGCGCCGTCGATCTCCACAACCCGGACTTCACTGCCGTAGTTCTCACCGAACAGCGCCATGGCGCCGAGGGCCTTGGCCTCGGTGAGGCTCATGACCTTCGTGTCCACGTGGAAGTTGTTCCGGATGGCGAGGTTGGAGACTTCCTCGATCTCGGACTTCGTGGCAGCGCTGAGGCCCTCGCCCCAGGCAAAGTCGAAGCGCAGGTACCCGGCCTTGTTGAATGAGCCGCGCTGGGTGGCCTGCGGGCCCAGGATCTGGTGCAGCGCTGCGTGCACGATGTGCGTCCCGGTGTGGGCCTGCTCGGCGGCGTGGCGCCGTTCGCGGTCCACCGCGGCGCGGACCAGCGCGTCGGAGGCGATTTCGCCTTCGCGGACGATTGCCTTGTGCACGCTCAGGCCCTTGAGCGGACGCTGGACGTCCAGGACCTCGACGACGAAGCCGTCACCGGTGATGAGCCCGGTGTCGGCTGCCTGGCCGCCGGCCTCGGCGTAGAACGGGGTTTCGGCGAGCACGAGTTCGATTTCGTCGCCGGTGGCCGCCTGGGCCACCTTGCTGCCGCCGCTGAGGATGCCGCGGACCCGGGACTCGCCCTCGAGGTCGGTGTAGCCGGTGAAGACGGTTTCGCCTTCGGCGAGCAGTTCCTGGAACGCGGAGAGGTCGGCGTGGCCGCCCTTCTTGCCCTTGGCGTCCGCCTGGGCGCGCTGGCGCTGTTCGAGCATGAGCTTGCGGAACTCGGGCTCGTCCACCTTCAGGCCGGCTTCCTCGGCCATTTCCAGGGTCAGGTCAATCGGGAAGCCGTAGGTGTCGTGCAGAGTGAACGCATCGGAGCCGGAAAGCGGGCGTCCGGCTGCCTTGGATTCCTTGACGGCGTCCTCGAGCCGGGCGGTGCCGGACGCGATGGTGCGCAGGAACGCCTTTTCTTCGGCGTAGGCGATCCGGCTGATGCGGTCGAAGTCAGTGTCCACCACGGGGTACACGCCCTTCATGGCGTCCCGCGAAGCGGGCAGCAGGTCCGGCAGGCAGGCCTGCTCAACGCCGAGCAGGCGCATGGAGCGGACCGCGCGGCGGATGAGGCGGCGCAGCACGTAGCCGCGGCCTTCGTTGGAGGGCGTGACGCCGTCGGCGATGAGCATCAGGGCCGAGCGGATGTGGTCGGCGACGACGCGCATGCGGACGTCGTCGGCGTGGTGCGGGTCGTCCTCGGTTTCGGCGGAGGTGTATTCCTTGCCCGAGAGCTTGGCGGCCATGTCGATGACCGGGCGGACCTGGTCGGTCTCGTACATGTTCTCGACGTCCTGCAGGATCATGGCCAGACGCTCCATGCCAAGGCCGGTGTCGATGTTCTTCTTGGGCAGCTCACCCATGATGTCGAACTCGACCTTCGACCGGACGTTGTCGATCTGGTACTGCATGAACACGAGGTTCCAGATCTCCACGTAGCGGTTCTCGTCGGCGATGGGGCCGCCC
The DNA here is from genome assembly GCF_042668165.1 of Arthrobacter sp. NPDC057388. Classification (NCBI taxonomy): domain Bacteria; kingdom Bacillati; phylum Actinomycetota; class Actinomycetes; order Micrococcales; family Micrococcaceae; genus Arthrobacter; species Arthrobacter sp. NPDC057388. The sequence goes on along the minus strand of NZ_JBHVBL010000031.1, from coordinate 13,882 downwards.
TCGGCGCCGTAGGCGGGGCCGCGGTCGTAGTAGATCTCGGAGCAGGGGCCTGCCGGGCCGGGCTGGCCGGTGGACCAGTAGTTGTCGGACTTGCCCATGCGCTGGATGCGCTCGGCGGGGACTCCGGTGTTCTTAAGCCACAGTTCCTCGGCTTCGTCGTCCTCTTCGTAGACCGTCACCCACAGCAGCTCCGGCGGAAGTCCGTACCCGCCGTCGGCGACGCTGGTGGTGAGCAGCTCCCACGCGAACTTGATGGCGTCTTCCTTGAAGTAGTCGCCGAAGGAGAAGTTGCCGCACATCTGGAAGAAGGTGCCGTGGCGGGCTGTCTTGCCCACTTCCTCGATGTCACCGGTGCGGATGCACTTCTGGACGCTGGTGGCGCGGGTGTAGGGCGGTTCCTCACGCGCGGTCAGGTACGGGATGAACGGAACCATGCCGGCAACCGTGAACAGCAGGGACGGGTCGCTGGAGACCAGCGATGCGGAGGGAACCGCGGTGTGGCCTTTGCTGACGAAAAAGTCCACCCAGCGCTTTGTGATCTCCTGCGACTTCATGAGCTGATTACATACCCTTCTTGGTTCACGCATGCGGGCGCGTGACAGTTTGATTCAGAGGCAGCCCCGGTGTTGGACGGCACTGCAGGTTTTAATTCTCGCGCGTTTAGCGGCGGGCGAGGTCCTGGGATTCAACACCCAGCGCAGTGCGCAGGTCCGTTTCCCGTTCGCGCATGCCGGCGCGCACGGCGTCGGCAAAGTCGTAGACCCCGTCGGCCAGCCGGCCAACGGCCCGGTTCAGGCCCTCAGGACCGAGCGCTGACTGCGCCTCGGTGACTTTGCGGAAGGCGATGACCCCGATGGCCACGCCGATTCCCATCCAGACAAGTCGTTTCATTTCAGTTCTCCGGGCGGGTTTAGCGGCTGCGGCGGCCGGTGGCGGGCTTCTTGCGGGTGGCGAACGCGGAACGGACACCATAGCTGAACGCGGCGACCTTGATCAGCGGCGAACCGACGGTCGCGGCCATGAGGGAGGACAGCGCCGAGATGTTGGCCGAGGCATCGGAAACGTTGGAGGCGATGCCGTCCACTTTTTTCAGCTGCTGGTTCGTGGTGGAAACCGTGGCGGTGACCTCGTCCATGAGCGGGGTGGCACCGTCGCTGATCGAGCGGATGGAGGTCCTGACCTCATCGAACACCCGCCCGAGCTTGAGGATGGGGACAGCAAGCAACAGGACCAGGAGCGCAAATACCCCGGCCGCGATCAGGCCGGCAATATCGCCACCAGACATAGACGTTCATCTCCTTGAAACTCCGTGGAACGGTACCGGACATGCGCTGCGCAGGTGCCCCAGCCGCAAATGTCCCCCCAGTACCTTACATACAAAAGCCCAGTACCCTACATACAAAGAAGCCCGCGGCGCTTGCCACGGGCTTCTTTGTATACGCTGCCGGAATTTAGCGTGCGTAGAATTCGACGACGAGCTGCTCTTCGCAGGTCACGGGGACCTCGGAGCGCTTCGGGCGGCGGACCAGGCGGGCCTGGAGGGCGTCCAGCTTGACGTCCAGGTAAGCCGGAACGGCGGGCAGGACGTCGCGGTGGGCGCCGGCTGCTGCAACCTGGAACGGAGCCATCGTTTCGCTGCGGCTGTGAACGTGGACCAGCTGGCCCTCGCCAACGCGGAAGGACGGGCGGTCAACGCGGATGCCGTCAACCAGGATGTGGCGGTGCACAACCAGCTGGCGGGCCTGCGCGATGGTGCGGGCGAAGCCGGCACGCAGCACGAGGGCGTCGAGGCGCATTTCGAGCAGTTCGATGAGGTTCTCACCGGTCAGGCCCTTGGTGCGGCGTGCTTCTTCGAAGGCACGGGTCATCTGGGCTTCGCGGATGCCGTACTGGGCGCGCAGACGCTGCTTTTCGCGCAGACGTACGGCGTAGTCGGAGTCCTGCTTCTTGCGGGCGCGGCCATGCTCACCGGGGCCGTACGGACGGCGCTCCATGTACTTGGCTGCCTTGGGGGTCAGAGCGATGCCGAGGGACCGCGAGAGGCGGGCCTGACGGCGAGCACGAGTGTTGTTAGCCACTTGTGTCCTTCCAATATCTGCGGTGTGTCAGTGTTACTGGCCTCCAGAAGGGAGAGCATCGGCCAACCGCTGCCTTTTGCTACTGGGCACACGGCACAGCTCCGTCGAACGGAAATTCGGTGGAGTGTGCGTCCGTGCCTTGCCAGACGAAGATCAAGCTTACCATGCGGGTCACTTGCCCCGGACGATCTTCCGGAGCCGTTCGAGCCGGACGGCAATGTCCCGCTCCGCGCCGTTCGCGGTGGGCTCGTAGTAGTCCCGGCCCACAAGGTCGTCCGGCGGGTACTGCTGGGTGGCCACCGAGTGCGGGGCATCGTGGGCGTATTTGTAGCCCACGCCGTGGCCAAGCTGCTTGGACCCGGGATAGTGCGAATCGCGCAGGTGCGCCGGGATCCCGACGCCAAGTCCCGCCCGCACGTCCGCGATGGCCTTGTTGATGCCCATGTAGGCCGCGTTGGACTTCGGCGCCGTGGCCAGGTGGACCACCGCCTCGGCCAGGATGATGCGCCCCTCGGGCATTCCGATCAGCTGCACCGCCTGCGCTGCGGCCACCGCCGTCTGCAGCGCCGTCGGATCCGCCATCCCCACATCCTCCGCGGCCGATATCACGATCCGCCGGGCCACGAAGCGGGGGTCCTCCCCCGCCTCCAGCATCCGGGCCAGGTAGTGCAGGGCCGCGTCCACGTCGGACCCGCGGATGGACTTGATGAACGCGCTGGCCACATCGTAGTGCTGGTCCCCGGCGCGGTCGTAGCGGACGGCCGCCGCATCGAGCGCCCGTTCGGTGTGCCGCAGTTCAACAGTGACCGGTTCCGGGGTGACCGCTTGCACTGTGTCACCTTCCCCGCTGACTGGACGTTCGACGTCGTCCGCGTCACCGAACGCGACGCCCGCCGCGGCTTCCAGCGCCGTCAGCGCCCGGCGGGCGTCCCCGCCGGAAAGCCGGACGAGGTGTTCCAGGGCCTCGTCGCTGAGCCGGACGTTGCCGTTCAGCCCGCGGGGGTCCTCGACGGCCCGGACCAGCAGGCCCTCGATGTCCGCGTCGGTGAGCGGCTTGAGGGTCAGGAGCAGGGAGCGGGACAGCAGCGGCGACACGACCGAGAACGAGGGATTCTCTGTGGTTGCCGCCACCAGTACCACCCAGCGGTTTTCCACGCCGGGCAGCAGCGCGTCCTGCTGCGCCTTGTTGAAGCGGTGGATCTCGTCGAGGAACAGGACGGTGGTGGTCTTGTACAGGTCGCGGGCGGTCAGGGCGTCGTCCATGACCCGGCGGACATCCTTGACGCCTGCGGTGATGGCGGAGAGTTCCACGAACTTGCGGCCGGGTCCGCGCGCGATCACGTGCGCCAGCGTGGTTTTCCCGGTGCCCGGCGGGCCCCAGAGAATCAGCGAGCTCGGCCCGGCGGGGCCGGCGGCATCTGCTCCTGCGCCGGCTGCCAGCTGACGCAACGGCGACCCCTGGCCCAGCAGGTGCTGCTGGCCCACCACCTCGTCCAGCGTCCGGGGGCGCATCCGGACCGCCAGCGGGCTGCGCGGCTGGGTGGCGCGTGACTGGCCCGGCCTGGGTTGAACAGAACCGGTCGAGCCGCCGGTGCTGACGTCGTCGTTGTCGTCGTCGCCGTCCTGCGCCGCCGAACCAAAGAGATCATCCACATAGATAGGCTACTTCCAGAATCAGCGGGAAAAATCCGGCCATGAAAGCGGGGGATCCGGCAATGGCAGGCAACTGCCCGGAACGGGCACAGCAAGCGCACGGGCGTGCGGCGTCCACCAGGACCACGTTCGTCTCCGGCCCCCGGCTGGCCGGCTGGGTTGGCCGGTTCGCTGCCAGTCACGGGGACTTGGGGACCGAGGACCACGACGACGGCGTCCGGCTTACCGCCGCGGATGGCGCCACGGCGCTGCTCCAGGCGCCGTGGCCTGACGACGGCCGGCCCGGGCGCGGGTCCGGCCTGGTGGAGCGTCTGGCATCGCTGGCATGTCAGCCGCGCACGGTGGGCCTGCTCCTGGTCCGCCGGGGAGGCTACGGGGTGGCCGTTGCCAGCGAGGGGACCATCCTTGCCGCCAAGACCGGTTCCAAATACGTGCAGTCCCGCTCCGCGGCCGGCGGCCAGTCCCAGCAGCGGTTTGCCCGGCGCCGCGCCAACCAGGCGGACGCGATGGCGGAGGCGGTGGCGGAGCAGGCGCGGCTGGTTTTTGCCGGCCAGACCTTCGAGTACATCGTGCCGGGAGGTGACCGTGCTCTGGCCGACGACGTCCTGGCGCTGCCCGCCCTCAAGCCCTGGGCAGGCCTGCCCCGCCTGGCCTACCTCGATGTCCCCGACCCCCGCGCCGCCGTCGTGAAGAAAGCCGCGGCCGACGCCTGCGCGGTGCGGGTGACGGTGACGGACCCGCCGGCTTAGCGCAGCGCCGACCCTACTCCTCCGGCGCCAGCGTCACCGTGACTCCGTCCAGATCAGGGTTGAAGCCCACCTGGCAGGAGAGCCGCGAGCCGCATTCCCGGTAGCCCTCGGCCTCGACGAGCAGCTCAAGTTCGTCCTCGCTGCGTTCACCGAGGGTGCCGAAGACCTTCTCGTCGAGGAACACGTGGCAGGTGGCGCAGGAGGCCGTGCCGCCGCAGGACGCCAGGACGGGCAGGTCGTTGTCCCGGAGGGCCTCCATCATGGTCTGGTCCGGCTCCCACTCAACGTCGTGGGTGGCGCCTTCGCGGTCGACGACGGTCAGCTGGTTGTTGCTCATATCGGTTTCCTTAGGATCGGGCTGCTGCAAGGTCAGCGGCTGCATGGTGGGGAATGCCGGCGATGGCGTCGGCGAGGGGAATGCCGGGGTCGGCGGCCAGTGCCGGGTCGATCAGCGCTCCCTGGGCGACCAGCCGCTTGGCGGTACGGAAGTCGGCCAGGTTGGCGATGGTGTCGACGGCGGCGAGGCGCCCACCGCGGAGGTAGACCACCGAGAATTTGCCGCCCGCAGGTTCTCCCCGGACGATGACCTGGTCCTCGCGATGGCGGACCCCGGCGGTCTGCAGCCGGACACCGTGCTGAACGGTCCAGAACCAGGGAACTTCCGGTTCCGCGGCCGGCTGGCCGGTGATATGGGCGGCCACCCGGTCCGCCTGCGCCAGCGCGTTCTGGATGCACTCAAGCCGCTGGCTGGCGCCGTCGATGGGGCTGGTGAACCGTGTGACGTCCCCGCTGGCGTAGATGGCGGGATCGGACGTCCGGCCGTCGCCGTCCACGAGGATGCCGTCCCGGCAGTCCAGGCCGGCGTCCGCGGCCAGCTCCTGGTTGGGCAGGACACCGATGCCGGCGAGAACGACGTCGGCAGGAAAGACGGTGCCGTCCGCGACGGTCACGCTTTGGGCGCGTTGTTCGCCTTGGAATGACTGTTCGCCGTCAATTGACGTGACCGCGGCGCCGAAGACGAACCGCACCCCGTGCCGCATGTGAAGCTTCTCGAAGTAGCACGAGACGGGGGCCGACGTTACCCGGCTCATCACACGGTCCTGGAATTCGAGCACCGTGACCTCACAGCCCCTCGCGGCCGACGCTGCGGCCACTTCCAGCCCGATGTATCCGGCGCCAATGATGGCGACGCGCGCACCCGGGACCAGCAGCCGTTTGAGTTCCAGGGCATCGTCCCGGGTCCGCAGTGATCGAACTCCCTGGAGGCCGGCGCCCGGCACGGTGAGCGGCCGGGCGCGGGAACCGGTGGCGATCACCAGCCGGTGGTAGGCCTGCCGAGTCCCGTCGGACAGCAGCACCGTCCGGCCGTTCCTGTCGATGGACGCCGCGGTGACGCCGGCCAGCCGGTCGATGCCCTTGTCCGCGTAGAACCTTTCCTTGCGGAGCACGGCTGATTCATCGGTCGCGCCGTCCTTCAGGAGTTCCTTGGAGAGCGGCGGCCGCTCGTAGGGAAGCCCGTTTTCCGCGTCTATGAGCAGAATGCAGCCTTCCCACCCCTTCGCCCGGAGCCCCGCTGCGACGGCCACGCCGGAGTGTCCCGCACCGACGATCACGACCGGAGCTGCATTCCCGGTTCCCGTCCCGCTACGCATTGGACTGCCCTGCATTGCGCTGCGCTGCGTTGGTGTGCTCTGCATTGACTTGCTGCAGCATCACGTGCAGGTGCTCGGGCCCCGAGTTAGTGAGGTTGTTGCCGCGCACGTACTCGATGGGCCTGTCCTTATCCAGGGTGACCGATCCGAGCTTTTCGGCGAGGAGCTTCACCGTCACCAGGACCTCGAGTTTGGCCAGGGGTGCGCCGAGACAGCTGTGGACCCCGTGCCCGAAGCCGAGGTGCCCGTCGGTGTTGCGGTCGATGTCGAAGCGCTCGCCGTCGGGGTACTTGCTGCTGTCCCGGTTCGCTGCGGCAGTCAGCAGGCGGACGATGGCGCCGGCGGGAATCGTCACACCCGCAACCTCCACCTCCTCCGTGGTGATCCGGCTGGCCCGCTGCACGGTGCCGCGGTAGCGGGCGAGTTCCTCGACAAAGCGGTTCGCGTCGTCCGGATTTCGGCGGATCCTGCCGAGCAGGCCGGGATGCTCGCTGAAGATCCGGAATGCGTTCGCCAGCAGGATGGTGGTGGTGTCATGGCCGGCGACGAACACGAAGGCGCACAGTTCCTTGGCTTCCTGCTCGCTGAGCAGCCCCTCCTTCCACATCCTGGCGATGTGCCCCCCGACGGAGTCGCTGTCCTCGCGGTGCAGGCGCTCCATGGTGTCCTTCAGGTAGGCGAAGAACTCGAGGGTGCTCTGCTCGTCTGTGCCGGTGCCCTGGGCGTTGCGGGCCAGCCGGCCGAAGTAGCTGAAGGTTTCGTCGGACCAGAACTTCATCTTGTCGAAGTCCTCAGCCGGCACGTCGAGCAGGGCGCTGATCGTGGACATGCTCAGCGGGATGGCGTAGTCATCCACGGCGTCGCCGCCGCCGGCGGCGAGCATCGGGGCCAGGTACTTCTCCGCGTTCTCGCGCACCCGGTCCTCGAAGCGGGCGATGGCCTTCGGGATGAAGGCCTGCGCCACCACCTGGCGCAGCCTCGTGTGGTTGGGGGCGTCGAACAGGGTCAGGAAGGTCAGCGGCACTGGGTCCACAACCTGGGAGGAGAAAACTTTGGGTGCCCGCATGGCCCGGCGGACGTCGTCGTACCGGGAGATGAACCAGACATCCGAAACAGGCGAGTGGGCACGGAGAACCGGGGCGTTTTCCCGCATCCACGCATAGTGGCCGTACGGATCCCCCTGCGTCCCGTCGTCGACCACCTTGAACGGCGCCATGCCCTCGGGCCAGTCCAGTTCGTGCGAATACGGGGGAAGAGTTGCTGTCAGTGGGGCAGACATCATCGTCCTTCTTTCCGTTGGGTTCGGCGTGATCCGATGTGATCCGCCTCTCACTCAACAGTGCGGGATCCCCGCTTCCGCTCCCACGGGTCTTCCGTTCATCGGTTGTGAAAGCCTGCCCGGAGTTCCCGGCCAGCGGATTCGGCCGGGCTCAATGCATCCGGGCTCAGCGCAACTGGGCGGATTTCAGCGCGCGGGAAATCCCGTGCGCAGCGGTCAGCAGGGCGGGGACGATCACCGGAACCGCAGCGTCCTGCCGCGGCACAATGGCATTGAGCGCCGCGACTACCGTCCTGCCGGGCCCGTAAACGGGCACGGCAATGCCTGTCCACTCAGAGACGCCGATGCCCGGCAGGGCCACGTAGCCCCGCTGCCTGATCTCCGCGAGGTGCTTCCGGATGAGGGCCGGGTCGGTGATGGTCTCCGGGGTCACGGCCGTGAGCGGCTGTGAAAGCACCTCGGCCTGGACTGCGGGCGGCGAGAAGGCGATCAGTACCAGGCCGGACGAGGCTGCGTGGATGGGCATCCGCTGCGCGATGTGGGCCGCGTCCAGGCTGGAGTGCGGCGAGGAGAGCCGCTCCACGTACAGCACGGTCCCGTGGTCCAGCACGGCAAGGGTGGTGTGCTGGTGGACCGCTGCCTGGACATCCTCCATGAACGGCAGCGCCACCTCACGAAGGTTCAACGCGCGCGAGCCCCGGGCCGCGAGTTCCCACATCCGCATCCCGGAGCACAGGTTCCCGTCCGGCAAGCGCTCAATCAGCCCGTGGACCACCAGGTCGTCCACCAGCCGGTGCACGGTGGTTAGCGGGAGGCCGGCGCGGCGGGCGAGGCCGGAAAGCGTCATGGCCGGCAGGTTCCGGTCGAAGGCGCCCATGAGCCGCACGACGCGGCTGATAACCGATTCCCCCGATGGCGAGTTGGCCACGGTTCCTGCTCCGTTCTGCCTGCAGGCCGCTTTCGTGGCGGCGGCAGGCGTTGACTGACAAACCCCCAGTAGAGCCGGGAACACGGCCGCCCGGGAGCGGGATTACCATTGAGCGGGAATCGACAGGAGGAACAGTGGCCAACTCCGCGTCCGGCGAGTCGATCATCGGCCGCTTCGTGAAGATCGTGAGCGCCTTCGACGACCGGCACTCCGCCATGAGCGTCGCCGAACTGGGGCGCCGCACCGGCCTGCCGGTGACAACCACTTACCGGCTGGTCAACGACCTGCTCCTCGAGCGGCTGCTGGAACGCGAGCCCGGCGGCGACATCCACATCGGAACCCGGCTGTGGGAACTGGCTTCCCGCGGTTCCAAAATGCTGGGCCTGCGCGAAGCGGCCCTGCCGTTCATGGAGGACGTCCAGGCAGTGGTGCAGCACTCCACAACCCTGGGGATCCTCGATTCGGACGAGGTCCTGTACATCGAGCGGCTCGGCTCGGACAGGACCATCGTGGACATCACCAAGATCGCCGGGAGGCTGCCGGTCCACGCCACCTCCTCGGGCCTGGTGCTGCTGGCTCACTCCCCCGCTGCCTACCAGGACGTGTTCCTGGCCCGGCCCCTCACCAAGTTCACCGAGACGACGCTGACCGAACCGGCTGCCCTCAGGCGCCACTTGGCGGAGATCCGGCAGCGCGGCTTCGCCGCCATGCCCGGGGTCATCGTGCCGGAGTCCAGCGGCATCGCCGTGCCTGTGTTCGGTGCCGACAACACCGTCCGCGCCGCACTCAGTGTCGTAGTGCCGCGTAACGAGGAGAACGCCCCCGCCCGGGTGCCCGTGCTGATGGCAGCGGCCCGCGGAATTTCGAGGGCCCTGGGCTGGCGCGGCGAATTGAAGGGAACTCTTCGCCAGAGTCATTAGCCAGGCACTGAAGCCGGTTTTACCGTTCATCGGTAATCGTGTGGTTCCACTCACAGGTCCCCTGCCACGCTGGCTGGGAAGCAGCGACGAGGCTGCAGGATCACGAGGAGCACCACACATGAATCCCATCCAGAACCGCGTGGCCGGCAAAACCGCCATTGTCACCGGAGGCCGCGGCGACCTGGGCAGCGCCACTGCCGCCCTCCTTGCTGCACACGGCGCGAACGTTGCCAGCCTGGACGTTGCCGGCATTCCCGCCGCCACTTCCCACGAAAACATCAGTGAGTACGACGTCGATGTCACGAATGAAGACAGCGTGGCCGCTGCGGTCCGCAGGGTCCGCGACGAACTGGGCACCCCGGACATCCTGGTCAACGCCGCAGGCATCATCGGCCCGGCAGGAGCGTCCCATACCGCCTCGACGGCGGACTTCGACACGATTTTCAACGTCAACGTCAAAGGCGTCTGGCTGATGACCAAGCACGTGGTCCCCGGCATGATCGAGAAGAGCGGCGGCAGCATCGTCAACTTCTCCTCCATCCACGGCCTTACCGGCGGCCGGAACGTGCCGCTCTACCATGCCACCAAGGGCGCCGTGCGGCTCCTGAGCAAGTCGGACGCGGCGGCCTACGGCGGCTACGGCATCCGGGTCAATTCCATCCATCCCGGGTCCATGAACACCAGGATGAGCCGCCGTTCCGCCGAGCAGTCGGACATCGGCCCCGAGGCCTACTACCGCCAGCTGGTGGGCTCCAACCCGCTCCCCCGCCAAGGTGAACCGGACGAGATCGCCTACGGCGTGCTCTACCTGGCCTCGGACGAATCGCGCTTCACCACCGGCGCCGAGCTGGTCATCGACGGCGGCTACACGGCTGTCTGACGCAGCCCTGGCGCCCATTGCGGCACCGGCCGCAGCACCCTTCATCTTCCTTCTGAAAGGCAACACCCCATGAAATTCATCAACGGCACCCCTGCGGACACTTACGACGTCGTTATCGTCGGTTCCGGCGCGGGGGCACTGACTGCGGCGGCCACCGCCGCCCGGGCCGGCAAGTCCGTCGTCGTGCTTGAAAAAAGTGAACTGCTCGGCGGAACCTCGGCCGTTTCCGGCGGCATGCTCTGGGTGGCCGACAACCACCACGCACAGAAGGCCGGGATCGCCGATTCCAAGGCCGCAGCCGCCCGGTACGTGCGTGCCGTTGCCCGCGGAAGGGGCCGCGAGGAACTCCTGGACGCGGCGCTGGACTACGGCGACCAGATGCTGCGCTTCGTCGAGGAGGAGTGCGGTGTCCGCTTCATCTTCCTCAACAACTTCCCCGATTACCGGCAGGACCTGCCCGGGGCCGTGACAGGCGGCCGGACCGTGGAGCCCGAGCTGTTTAATAGCACCGCGGCGCTGGGCGAACTCAAGGAGCACGTGCGCAGTGACGGCCGTGCCCCGTTCACCATGCAGGAGTACGAGGAGTGGGGCGCCTTCACCAAGTTCCCGTGGGATGAACTTGCCGGCCGCCAGGACCAGGGTCTCGTCGCCAAGGGCCAGGCGCTCGTTTCCATGCTGCTCGCCAGTCTGGTCCGCGACGGTGCCGCACTTGTCACCGGGGCACGCGGCCACCGCCTGCTGACCGGCGGCGGCCGGGTGACCGGGGTCGAACTGGAAAGCGGCGAAGCTTTTCATGCCCGTGACGGCGTGGTGCTGGCGACCGGCGGCTTCGAGTGGGACAGGGCCCTGGCCGACTCGATGCTCGCATCCCGGCTGTACACGATGTGCTCAACGCCGTCGAACACCGGCGACGGCCTCCGGATGTCCCAACGGATCGGCGGCCAGACCCGCGGCACGCGGGAAGCGTGGTGGGCGCCGATGTCCGTCACCGGCGACACCCGCGACGGCCAGCCGGTGGGCACCCTGCTGCGGTTCGAGCGGCAGGGCCCGGGATCGATCATGGTGAACCGCCATGGCCGCCGCTTCGCCAACGAGTCCCAGAACTACAACGACCTCGCCCGCAGCCTGCAGTCCTGGGACTCCCCCGCCAACCGCACGCTGAACACCCCGGCGCACGTCATCGTGGACCACGGCTACCTGGAGAGGTACGGCATCCTGGCCCACCGCGCCGGCCAGCCGACGCCGGACTACCTGATCGAGGCGCCCACGCTGGAGGAACTCGCGGCGAAGATCAATGTCCCGGCGGAGAACCTGGAAGCCACTGTGGCCCGCTTCAACGAATTCGCGGCCAAGGGTGAGGACCCTGACTTCGGCCGCGGCGAAAGCGCCTACGACAAATACTGGGGCGACGCCGACTGCCCGTGGCCGAACCCCTCGCTGGGCCCGCTCGAGTCCGGGCCGTTCTACGCACTGGAGGTGGTAAACGGGGCCTTCGGCACCAACGGCGGCGTGGCCACCGACGGTTCAGCCCGCGTGCTCGACGTCGACAACCGCCCCATCCCGGGCCTGTTCGCGGCAGGCAACACCACGGAGAACGCCTACGCTGCGGGGTATCCCGGCGCCGGCGCCACCCTCGGCCCGATCATGACCATGGGCTACCTCGCCGGACGCACGCTGGCCGGCCTGTCCCCGGAGTACGTTCCAGCCCCGGCGGCCGAGCTTGTGGAGGCCGGTGCCTGAAATGATCCGCCACACCGTGCTTTTCCAGTTCAAGCCCGACTTCCCGCCGGCCGACAGGCAGGCATGGATTGACGGCCTCAACAACATGGTTGGAAAGATTCCCGGCATGCTCAGCCTCAGCCACGGACCGGACGTCCTCAGGACGGAACGCTCCTTCGACTACGCCATCGTGGCCGACTTTGCGAGCGTCGGGGACATCGCCGTGTACAACACGCACCCCCTGCACGAGCCGCTGAAGGCGTACTCGTTCCCCAACAGCCGGCAGATCCTTGCGGTGGACTTCCACCTCCCGGATGCCACGCCGGCCCCCATTGAGACAACGCAGTCTTAAGGAGATTCCCGTGACCACCTCCCCATCACCGCAGGTTCCGCTGCAGCATCCCCGCAACGCCCCGGCCCAACGCAAGACTCCGCGTAAGGCCGCACTGGCGTCCTTCCTCGGCAGCACGCTCGAGTACTACGACTTCTTCATCTACGGCACCGCCGCCGCCCTCGTGTTCCCGCACCTGTTCTTCCCGTCCGCGGATCCCGCCATCGGCCTGATCGGCGCGTTCGCCACCTTCGGCGTCGCGTATGTGGCGAGGCCCGTTGGCGGGCTGGTGATGGGCCACTTCGGGGACAAGCTGGGACGCAAGAAGATCCTGCTGCTGACGCTCGGCATCATGGGCCTGGCGTCCCTGGGCATCGGGTTCCTGCCCACGTACAGCCAGCTCGGCGTCTGGGCACCCATCCTGCTGGTGGCGGCCCGGCTGGCGCAGGGCTTCTCCGCCGGCGCGGAATCGGCCGGTGCTTCCACCCTGACGCTGGAGCATTCACCCGAGGGCAGGCGCGGATTCTTCACCAGTTTCGTCATGACGGGCTACGCCTCGGGCATGGTGCTGGCCACCCTGGTCTTCATCCCCGTCACGGCACTGCCCCGGGACGCCATGCTGGCCTGGGGCTGGCGCATTCCGTTCTGGCTGTCCATCGTGGTGCTGGCCATCGCCTACTGGGTGCGCACGCACCTGGATGAAACCCCGGTGTTCGAGGAGGCCCAGGAACGCCGCCAGGTGGCCCCGATGCCCATCAAGGAAGTGCTCCGCTTCCAGGCCCCGGATGTGCTGCGGGTGGCCGGAATGTCCATCATGTCCGTGATGCAGACCATCTTCACCGTCTTCGGACTGGCCTACGCCACGGCCGACGCCGGGTTCGACCGCGGTGCCATACTGACGGTCAACGCCGTGGCCATCGGCCTGTCCATGTTCGCCATGCCGCTCGCGGCCAGACTGTCCGACCGGATCGGCCGGCGCCCCCTCCTGCTGACCGCCGCGATCGGTTGCTCCGTCACGATCTTCCTGTACTTCCTGGCGCTCGCCTCCGGCAACATCGTGCTGGTCTTCGGTGCCGCGTTCCTGAACATGACGGTGCTGTACTCGGGCTTCAACGGCGTCTGGCCGGCGTTCTTCGCCGAGCAGTTCGCGGCACCCGTCCGGTACTCCGGCATGGCCCTGGGCAACCAGTTCGGGCTGGTGCTCGCGGGCTTTGGCCCGATGATCGCCGGCATGCTGCTGACCCCCGGAACCTGGGGCTGGGTGCCCGTGGCCGTCTTCGGTACGGCCTGCATGCTCGTGGCCGCAGGTTCCGCGTTCTGGTCCCGGGAGACCGCCGCCACTCCCATCGGGGAACTCGGCGCGCCGTATTTGGTAGGCACGGCACGCCGGCGGCAGGCCGAAACGCAGCAGCCTGCCCTGCAGCACCGCTAAGCCGGCGCCCGCCAAGCCCACTGCCCGGAAGGACAAGATCATGTCGCAACACACCGGTCACGAGATACAGCGTGGAGCAGCGCAGTCCGCAGACGTACCGTCCGAGGTCGACGGCGGGCTGGTCGGCGAACTGGCAACGGCCCCTTGGATGGGCCTGCACTATCTCACCGAAGGCCCCTAACACCATGCTGGACCCTGGCTCTGATACACATCGTACGCAGCCGACGCACCTAGGGGTGTAGATATCGGTGGGCGCCCGCT
>NZ_JBHVBL010000030.1:0-54431 GCF_042668165.1 Arthrobacter sp. NPDC057388 | reverse complement strand
CGCGGCGGACAGATCATTATCAAGACAAACCCTTCGCAAGGCGTCAGTCACACCCAGAGTCACACCGCAACACAAGCCAATTCCATCATTACTGTGCACACCCTCTTTTTTCGCCCTTTGAGGCACCACGCAACGAGGGAACTTAGCCGTGGCGGGTGTGTAGAATCCTATTTCCATTACGACCGTGACTTCGCCCGGCGCCATAACGTTTCCGTGCTCGGCCGATATCCGGCGGATGGCGTTGTCTTAGCAGTCGTGTGCGACCAAGCTGAGGGCTGGGCTTCAATGAACGTCACGGCGTCTCGCCTCATTCGGACATCCCATGGGGCGGACACCACAGAAGAGGCATGACCCGGACCTCGCCCTATCGAGCATCGGACTGCCACAACTCCCGGCGCCCTCCTATATGACGAAGGCCGGTTATCGGCGGTGCGCGGATCAGACGACCGCGGCTGTCCAGGTCAGGCCATCAATCATGGGTTGGGCAACTCTAAAAGCAGGACTACCGCAGCTTCACGGCCAACCGTCCATGTGATCGACTAGATTCGCTGACTGGCTGGTAGGCTGTCGCGAGAAATGCCGCGCTGGGCGGCTCATGCTGGGGAAAACTTAATGATCCTGTCTTCACCGTTTCACGCGTCCGCTTGCCGCGGTCATAACGGCAATGACCCTTCTATGGTTGGTCAAGTGCGGCACGGGTTCGGTTTTGGTGCGTTGAGTGTTCGGTAGACCCGGCGGGCAAGATAGCGTTTCACGCACCGGCGGACTTCCTTTTTGGTCCGCCCTTCAGCTCGTCGTTTCTCGACGTATTCAACGGTTTCGGCGTCGAAAGTCATCCTGCTGACAGCGGCCATGTGCAGGGCTTTGTTCAGGGTTCTATCGCCGCCACGGTTGAGTCGGTGTCGGACGGTGTTGCCAGAAGAGGCCGGGATTGGGCTGACCCCGGCCAAGGCGGCGAAGGCGGCCTCGGAACGTACCCGCCCTTGGTGGGACCACGCGGTAAGACATACGGCGGCTGTGACGGGACCGAAGCCGGTTTCCTGCAGTAATGGCGCAGCTTCGCTTATTTCGACCAGTTCGGTGATCTGATAGATGTTGGTCTTGATGTCGGCGTCGAGCTCGCTGATGTGTTTGGCCAACCGGACTGCTTCGAGGCGGGCAACAGACAGTGCTAGGGGTTCTTCACGGGCACGCCAGCGTGACACCTCTGTGATTTGGGCGCCCGTCAGGGTTTTACGGGCGTCAAGACCAAGGTCGTTCGTTCGGAGAAGCGCAGTTAGGCCGTTCACGGCGCGGGTGCGGTCGGTGGTCATGGATTCTCGCGCGCAGACCAGGACTCGCAAGGCTGCGCGGACCCCTTCATTCAGCCGCGGCTGGCGTAGCTGCTGCTGGTCCAGCGGGAGGACGGCACCGGCGATCCGGTGCGCGTCCAGCGGATCGGACTTGCCCACTCCGCGTCGGTCCCGGGCATCCATGCGCGCAGCTTCGGCCACGCGGTAGCCGGCCGCACCGACGGCACCGGTAAGCAGGGCGCCATAGGAAGCAGCGCCCTCAACCACCCATAGGGTCGCCAGGTCGGCGCCGGTGCGGCGCGCCACCCAAGCGATGGCCCGGTTGATGCCGGCACAGGTGGTTGGAAAATCCCGGGTCTCGAGCAGTTCGCCGGTCGGGGCGGCGATGATCGCGTAAACATGGTTCTTGGCGTGTGTGTCGACGCCTACGACAAATGGGTGGGAATGCGCAACGATAGACATAGCGGTTCGGGCATCTTCCTCATCTTCGCGAATATGGTCAGGGCCGCGTTCGGCCGGTACCAGTCCGGGTCGAGGTCACTTCGGAACAGCACTGTGACGAGTCACGCCCAGCCATTTGGGGCGGACAACCTTCTGATCAAGTTACCGAGGTGGGCCGGGCCAGGTACCGGTCGCTCTACCCCACGGACGGACGAGTCAATGGAAGGGCGCCCGCACTGGGGCCAGTTCTTTGTTGAGTCACGGCCACGGGGTGGAGCGGCCAGTACCTACTCTGCCAGCCAGTCCCGGACTAGCCACTCCAATCCTCACAGTTCTTTGTCGTCGGGCTGCCACACAACGCCCAGGCGGCTTCAACTGGGCCCGGCGCTCCTGAGCTGATCGCGCTCGCGTTGGAATCTCCCGCGGCAGCGGCGCCCGGTGACACGGTAACTTGGCGGTGGCGGGCGCGCGAAGACACCAAGGTCGTCGGTTCGCTGGTCCTGCGCACTGACAGCGATCCGCAATGGCTTCGCTTCCTGCCATTGTCTAATGCCGTCCAGGACGGTGACGGGTCCTTCACTGGGACCGTGTCGGCCACGCTGAACGACTACGACTGGCCCTCGGGCTCGCTTTACGTCACCGAGATCCAAATGAACGACGGAGCGGCGTACAGCGCCTTCTCTTCCCCAGCGGATTTCATCTCCCCGACCGTGGCTGTGACCGGCACGGAATATCAGCTCGGTCCCCGGCTGCGGGACGTGAGCTTTCAGCCGGCCCAGCCGCTCCCCGGCGACACGATTCGCGCGACCTTCCGGGCGGACGATCTACAGGGCATCCGCGGCCAGCTGGGAATGGGAAGACTCGATCGCTACCAGCGCCGAGGACCTTGGTCCCGGGACCTACTGGGTTGCCTCAGTCCGTCTGGACGATTCCAAAACGGGATCCTCGTCAAGGTGCTGCTACTCCGCCCCCGACGAGTCGCCGTATACCTTCACGGTCACCGACGACCCGGCACACATCACATCGGTTCCGGTGATCTCCGGCCAAGCCCAGGTTCCCTACACACTGAGCGCTGATCCAGGGGTGTGGGGGCCCGGCGCCGTTGACTTTTCCTACCAATGGACGATCAAGTCGCCGACAGTGTGGCCCCTGGAGGCGCAGCCCATCGAGGGTGCCACGGACCCGACCTACCAATTGAAGTACAGGATCTACCAGGACCAGCCGCAGGTCCGGGTCACCGGCACCTGGCCCGACGGAACCAAACGCACACGATTCTCCGAACCCATCACCAAAGTCCTGCCCGGTGACCTTGGAACCCACAAAGCCACCGTGACCGGGACCCCTGGGGTGGGAAACAGACTCACAATCCACGTCGACGGCACCTGGCCCCAAGGAACGTGGTTTGATTATGAATTCGTTACCGCCGACGGCAAGACCGTCAAGCCGGGCCAGTTCATCGACCTGGCCCCGGAGCACATGGGCAAAACCCTCATTGGGCGGGCACGGGCCTACGCCGATGGCTACAACACAGGCTCGTTTGATGCCGCGCCCGTGACCGTCGCGAAGGGAACCATCCCCAACGTCGACGACCTTGGCTTCAACAACATCCCGACCTACGGCTTCCCGTGGAATCCTTCATCAACACCATGGATCCGGGGTGGACCACCGATTACCAGTGGATGAGGAACGGTCTTCCGATCGCGGGTGCCACCACCCCTCGGTACACCCCGGTGCTTGCTGATATCGGAACGAAACTCACCCTGCGTGTCAGAAGGAACCACCCGGCCTACAACACCTTCACCGAGGTCTATGGATCCGGCGCCTATCTCGTCCAAAAGGTGACGTGGTCATTGTCGACAACAGCCACACTCGCGGGAACCGCCAAAGTCGGTTACTCCCTCACAGCCGGAGCCGGGCGCCAGCCGTCGGGCACAACCTACACCTACCAATGGTTCCGCGGCGCGACCGCCATCCCCGGAGCAACGGGCCGAACCTACACACCGGTAGCAGCCGACCTCGGGCGCCAGCTCCGGGCGCGGGTCACGCCCCTCAACCCGATCTACTTCATCCACGCGGCGTGGACTCCCTACTCGGCGGCCATTGGCTACGGATCACTGACTCTTGGAACGCCCTACCTCAAAGGTTCTGCCCTCGTGGGAGCCACCCTCACCGCCTACCTTCCGGGATACACGAGCGGAACCACCCTCAAAAGACAATGGCTGCGTTCAGGCGCCTTCATCCCCGGCGCCACCGGGGGTTCCTACCGGCTCACAACAGCAGACCGCGGGAAACGAATCTCCTTCCGAGTCCTCGCCAGCAAACCCGGCTACACGACAGTCACCAAAATCTCGCCCCTTACCTACACGATCCGCTAAAGCACCGGGTGAACTCTCCGTGAGGAACAATCCCGCTTGACCGAATAATCATTATCGGCGAGCCTGCTCGATGATTTTGAGGACTTCAACTGCGTCGCTGGGATCAACAGGAGGAGCGCTGCCTGCTCGTAGGGCATGCGCCAGCTGCGCGTAGAACTGGGGATAGTCTCCCCGGCTGGTCGGCTCGTCCCGAAAGGATCCAGGAACGCCTAATTTCCCCCAACTTTCCCGAGGTTCAATGCCATATTCAGGATCGGTTGGACGCACGCCCTCCCCTAGCGCCTTTTCCTGTCCATCGAGTCCCCATTTCGTGTAGGCGGCCCGGGATCCCAGGACATGGAACCGGGGACCTAACCGGGCAGCATTACCGTTCATCCACAGTCGCGATCGGGTTCCGGAGCGGTGCAGAAGTGAGAGAAAGGCATCCTGATCTGCGTCGGACTTCTTGGGATCGTCATATCGGGCGGTTTCCCCGTAGATTTTCGCGACCGGGCCAAACAATTGGATGGCCTGGTCGATCAGGTGGGCGCCGAGGTCGTGAAGTATCCCTCCACCCTCAGCCAACAGGGCTGTGTCGCGCCAGTTCCGGAACCCATCCGGCATCCACCACTCGAAGCGGGATTCAAAGGTGCGGACCTTGCCAAGCTTTCCGTCACGAATCAGCTGCTTGAGGGTAAGGAAATCACCGTCCCATCGGCGGTTCTGGAAGACCGTCAGGCACCGACCGGCGTCAGCCGCCGCGGCAATAAGCTCCTCAGCATCTTCAGAAGACGGGACGAGCGGTTTGTCGACAACGACGTGGAGGCCCCTTTCGAGGGCTGCTTTGGCCAGTTGTTTGTGGTTGACGGGAGGTGTGCCGATGACGACAACGTCGAGGACCAGTTCCCCTTCGTCAACCTTGGCAAAGAGCTGCTCAGGGTTGGGAATGATCCGGGCGTACGGATAACTTGCCCGGGCAGCTTTAGTCCGTCCTGGGTCTGACGTGACGATGGCTTCCAGAACATAAGAATCGTCTGCCTGAATGAGCGGGGCGTGGAAGACACGGCCGGATATCCCGAAGCCAATAATGGCGGCCCGCAGTGAAGGCCTGTCACTTCCTGTTGCTTCTTTCGGCTCTGATTCGTAGTCTTCGCCGGTGAGCGGCTCGCGGGTCATTGAGCATCCTCTTCGATCGGATGGTGAACACAGTTGAGCAATGTCTCCGGGGTGGCCGGCCCAGAGTGTCCGGCGACGCGTGTGCTACCCGGGTTGGGCAGGGAATGCTGACCGCCCTTTGCCTGGGTCTGGCTTCGCCCTCCGGAGGGCGATGCCGCCGGCACGAGTCGCCCATACGCGGGCTTCCAGGCCTGCGCATTCTTAGGGAAACGAAAAAACGGTAGCCGTCGTCGTCAGGCTTTGTTCCCATATCATGGCGCCGCTCCCCCGGTCCCCGACGGCATGGCCGCCATTGTGGGATTGGCCGGGGTCCACGCGACGTGTTCCCCGGCCAATCCCCCGGATTAGGCCTTGTAGCCGGACGGCGGTGTGAGTACCCCGCGCTCAATGAGTTTCTCGATATTGGCAGCCCGGGTCGAATCTTCCCGGGCCAGCCAGTCCTCGCTGGGCGGCGCGTCCAGGTACTGGTTCTTCGGGTAGATCGGGTTGTCGTAGATGACCCGGTACTGCTCTGTACGAAGATCCTTGAACTGGTTGTACAGGCCGTTCGACACCCGCGCCCGGCGGAGCGCTTCGATGTCGATCGTGGTGCAGACGAACGAGTCGCCCGAGGTCCAGCCCTGCTGCTTGGTCAGGATCTGGCCCCGCGGTCCGACGATCATGGACTGGCCGCCAAACAGGTCCTGCATGCTCCCGTCCTCACGGACTTCAGGCCCGAGGTTCGGAGCGACGACGTACGCAGAGTTGAACATGGCGTGCGCCCGGTTCTGGAGTTCCCACATGCCGTTCTGCACGGCCGGCTCGATCAGGGTGCCCCGGATAATGATCTCGGCGCCGTTCATCGCGAGCCCACGCGCCACCTCGGGGTACACACCCTCGTGGCAGATGGCGTAACCGATATTTCCAATCTCGGTCTTCGCCACCGGGAAAATGGCGTCCATCGGGTTGCCGTTCCCCTTCTTCTCGATCCACTCGTCCCACACGTCGTGCGGGTTCATGTTGCCGAGCATGCCGCCCTCGTAGGCATCACTGGTGGCCTTGTAGCGCTTGTAGATGATCTCGCCCTGCGGATCGATGATGAAGGCGACATTGAAGTGGCGGTCGGGGAAGTCCTCGTCCTTCACCATGTACAGTTCGGCGGCGATGTAGGTGTTGAGTTCCACGGCTTTTTTCGCCAGCTCGTCCGTCTCCGGCCCCGGGATCGTCACGGCAAAGTGGCGCTCCTTTTCGCGGTTTCCTGGCGTGTTGGCGATCATGCCCTGGATTGCCATTTCGGGAAGGACGACCAGCTTGACCGGAGAGCCCTCCCAACGGCCCACCATCACAGCCGTGTCGATGAATTCGTTGATGCGCTTGACGTTGGCGACGCCGTCGCCGGGATTCTTCACATTGATTGTCCGCGGCGAAACCGCAACAACGACAAAAGGATCGACCATTGTTTTTTCTCTTTTCTCTTCCTTGAGTACCTGAGTTAGCGCTAACTCACGGTATTTCGGTTTTGCTGGAAATTGCAAGACCCGGCGGTTGATTTCTAAAAAAGCGGGGCAGGAGCCCCTGGTCCCGCGGCCTTGAGTTCAGCCATGGGAACGGGTGCGGCAGGCGCGGGAGGGGTCATCCCCTGCTGCGCGGCGACGCTGTGGTGTCCCGGAGCATGAGGAGCGGTTCAAGCAAGGGGATGTCCCCCTCCGCCTCCTCTTTGATCATGGCGAGGATGCGGCCCACAGCAACGTGGCCGATGGCTTCAAAATCAAGCTTCACGGTCGTCAATGCCGGCCGGAAGAACGGCGCTTCCTTGACATCGTCGAATCCCACCACGCTGACGTCGTCCGGCACGTTGCGTCCGGCGTCGTCCATGGCTTTGATCACTCCGAGCGCGAAAGGATCGTTGGCGGCAAAGACTGCCGTGACGTCCTTCCTTGCGGCGAGTTCACATCCCACGCGGTATCCCTCCGCGGCGGACCAGTCCGTCGTTGCCAGGGGCGTCGGAACGACGCGTCCGGCCGCTCCCAGCTCCTCCGCCCAGCCCTGGACCCGGGAGGACGTTGCCATCCATCCGGGCGGGCCCTGAACGTGCCACACCGTTTCATGCCCGAGGTCCAGTAGGTGGCGCACCACCATCCGGGCCCCCCGCACTTCGTCAACGGAAACGCTTGTCGGGCTCGGATGCGATCCTTGCTGGAAGGTCACCACGGGGACGCCGATGTCGAGGTCCTCGAGCACCGTGATCGCGTCCAGGAGGGGCGCGAGCACGATCACCCCGTCAACCGTGTCCGAATTGATGGATTCGAATGCAGCCCGGATATCCCGCCGTTCGAGACTGGCCAGCGTGACCAAACGGGTGGCATAGCCGTGTTGCCGGGCTTCCTCGGAAATACCGTACAGGGCCACCGTTGGGCCCAGGACCGAGAGTTCGAAGCTGACAACACCGATGGTCATGGTCCGGTTGCTGGCGAGCGCCGCGGCTGCGGGATTCCGGCGGTACCGGAGTTGCGCAATCGCGCGCTCAACGCGCTGGCGGATGTCAGGGTCCACATTAGTGGCTCCCCTTACAACCCGTGACACTGTCTGCTGGGAGACCCCTGCGAGCCGGGCAACGTCGGACATCCGGGGAGCTTTTGACCTGGAGGCCAACCGCTCCCCGCGCCCGTTGGTGTTTCGGGCTTCTGAGGGCGCGGGATTCGTGGACATCATCCCATTATCCCCGGCTACCCTCAACGAGGTCCGGAACGCACCGCTGCCCGGCGCGCCAGCTGTCACGGACGCCGGTACCGCAGGACTTCGGGATGCTGGTCGTACGGCCACTCGGCCCCCTCCACCATGTACTTGCGGGTGGTGTAGCTGCCGTCCATGGTTGAGGCAAGCGACGGAGGCCCGTCGAAGCCGATGACGCCCCAACCGACCCGGTTCTCGTTGCCTCCGTATACCGGGTCGCCGTAGAAACCCTGGCGGGTGTTGAGCACCAGCAGCGGGAAGAACTCGAGGAAGTCCTCGTTGACGGGTTGGTTTCCTGCCGGGGCACCCCCCAGACCAATCTCGGAGTGCTCCAGTGAGAAAGCATGCGGCTTGGCCGCACCCGAGAGTGTCTCGAGCACCGCGTCCTGCTCCTCTTCCGTAAGTTGGAGGAATTCGACGTCGGCACGCTCTTTCGCGAGCCGGTCCAACTCCAGGACGCCCTCGCGGTAAAACTCCCGGCGCTGCTTTATGCGCTCCTGCCACGCGGTTTCGTCGCGGCCTTCCATCCGGAGGAACCCGTTGCCGTCCGCGGCCGGGAAGATGAATTGCGTTCCTGCCAGCATCCGGTCAATGAACCGCACGACCTTGGCCTCACGGGCGCCCGGGTGGTGGTCGGTGGGGATGATCCGGGCCGTCGCCGCCTCGATCGTCTTCCACTCGTGCTCGGTGAAGAAGATCGGGCCGTCGACGTCCCGGGTTGAGATGGGTATCGTGGCCCATTCCGCCTGTCCCATGTGAGATCTGTCCTTTCGTGTCCTGTGAAGTGTGGATCAGTTTTCGGACCAGCCGTGGCGGTCGACCTGGAGGATCCGGTCAGAACACCGCCAGGCGTTGGCCATGATCGTCAGGGCCGGGTTGATGCCGGTCGCGGTCGGAAAGAAGCTTGCATCGAAGACGTAGAGGTTTGGCACCTCGTGGGAGCGGCACCAGCGGTCGACGACGGATGTTGCCGGGTCGTTGCCCATGCGGGCGGTGCCCAGTTCGTGTGAGGTGTTGCCCGTGATCCGCTCCATGTTGACCGGAATGATCTTTTTCGCGCCTGCGGCCTCCAGGATTTCCCCGTTTTTGGCGACCTGCCAACGTTCCTGGGCGAAGTCGTTGGAGTGGGGCGTGTGGGTAATCCGGGCGACTGGCAGGCCCCATGCGTCCTTGACGTTCGGGTCGAGGTCGACCCGGTTGTCCTCGACCGGCAGGTCATGCAGCAGGACCCCGATTTTCATGCTGTGGTTGAAGAACTCGCGGTCTGAGTCCTTCGCTGCCTGGCCCCAGGTGGGCCGGCCGGGGAAGCTCCAGTTCACCGGGTGGCCGATCATCGACGGGAAGATCAGCGATCCGAGGATGTGACCCCGGCTCTCGTCCGTCTCGTAAAAGTCGAATGAGCACAGGCTCATGTAGTGGCCCGCCCACCCGTACAGCGGGTCGCTGACCTCACGGTCAAACAGGCCGACGGAGAAGGAATACTGATGGAAGGTCGCGTTCTTGCCGACCATGCCGCTGCCGTTGCCCAGGCCGTCAGGGAAGAGGCCGGACTTCGACATGAGCAGCAGGCGCGGGGTCTCGATGCCGCCGCCACAGACGATTACGGCCTTGGCGTGCTGGATGAATTCGTCGCCGTCCTCGTCCTGGTAGCGGACGCCGGTGGCGCGGCCGTCTTTGCCCACGAGGATCTCGCTGACATAGGAGTCGGGGCGGAGGTCGTAACGGCCGGTTGCAATGGCGTCGGGAATGAAGCTGATCAGCGTGGAGGACTTGCCGTTGCCGGGGTCCGGGTACTGCTGCCAGAAACCGTTCTCACTGAATGGCTGGCGGCCCCGGTAGGGCTCAGTCACCATGCCCTGCGGCATGGGAAATGTGCCGTGGCCGAGCTTGGACATCGCAGTGGCGAACGTCCGGCCGATCTGGCTCAGCGGTGAGGGCTTGGTCGGGTAGCCGCGGCTCCGCCACGCCTCCCACTTGTTCGCTCCTGCCAGACCGGATGTACCGAACTCCCATTCCACCCGTGTGTAGTACGGCTCCAGCTCGTCATAGGAAATCGGCCAGTCGACAAGGCTCGCGCCCGGAACGTCGCCGTGCAGACTGCGCAGCTTGAAATCGCTCTCCGCCATGCGCGGAACCATGCCGCCCCAGTGGGTGGTGCCGCCACCGACGACCTGTGGCGTCGCGGAGAAGTTGGTGATCTCCGCTTCGACCTTGTCGTTGGGGCGGTAGGTCCTGGGCTTGACCTTCGGGTCCTGCCAAATGAAGTTCCGGTTGAGGAACTTTAGCTCATCGCCCGAAGCGTGCTCGGGCTTCAGCCATGGCCCGCGCTCGAGGCCCACCACCTTCAGGCCAGCCTCGGACAGCACCTTTGCCGCGGTTGCCCCGCCCGCGCCGGCGCCGACAATGACAACGTCGACGGGCTCAGGCTGCTTCTTCCTGGTCATTATTTTTCGTTTCCTTTCGTAATTCCTGCTTAGCGCCCAGGCGGTCAGACCGTCGCGGCTTCAATGCCGTTGCGTCCCGCGCTGGCAAGAGGCAGCAGCTGGTCCCAAAGTTCCTGGGGGATGTCATGGTTTAGCAGCCGGAGGGTCTCCTCGACCCGGCTCGGGCGGGACATTCCAACGATGGTGGATGCCACGCGCTCATCGCGCACCGAGAATTGCAAGGCGGCCGCCGCCAATGGGACGCCGTGCTGCTCGCACAGCGCTTCCATGCGCAGGACCCGGTCGATGGTTGCCTGGTCCACGGGTGCGTAGCAGTAACGCGGAACGGCCCGCGGTCCCTTGACGAGCATCCCGCCGCCGAACGGGGCGGCATTGACGAAGGCGACTCCGCGGCGGGCTGCCTCCTCGAGGAGAGGCTCGGCGGTCTGTTCAACCAGGGTGTAGCGGTTGTGGCTGATGACGGCGTCGAACGCGTCCGTCGCAAGGTATTGCAGCTCCAGGTCGATCGGGCCGCCGGCGACGCCCAGGTACTGGATCACGCCCTGGTCCCGAAGATCGACGAGGGCTTCGAGTGGTCCTCCCTTGGCCACGCCTTCCTCGAACGAGATCTTTTCCGGGTCGTGCAGATAGACGAGCTGGAGCTTATCGAGGCCGAGTCGCTCGAGGCTTTCCTCGACAGATCGGCGGACGCGGTCACCGGAGAAGTCGGTGCTGCCGGGAATCGGGTCGACCTTCGTAGCGACGACGTATCCCTTGGGGATGCCGCCGCGCTCGGCGATCGCCCGGCCGATCCGTTCCTCGCTGGCACCCCCGCCGTACTCGTTGGAGGTGTCGATGAAGGTGAAGGGCCCGTCGAAGACGCGGTGGATTGTGGCGACGGCGGTGTCCTCATCGACTTCGTAGCCGTACTGGGCGGGGAAGTTCCCGAGCGCACTCGTGCCGACACAGATATCGGAGACGGTCAGATCCGTGCGGCCGAAGGGACGAATGGACATGAATTCCTGCTTTCTGCTGCTGAATGGGTTGATGATGGGTATCCGGTTAGGCGGCCTGGGCGCGCCGGAAATGTTTGGAGAAGAATCCTGAGATCCTTTGCACGCCGCCTGCGCTCGAGAGGAAGACGGCGAGGATGATCACTGCGCCCTTGATCAGCAGCTGCGGCTCGGAGGAGATGCCTACGAGGTTCATGATGTTGATGATGGTCGTCAGGATGAACACGCCGATCACCGCGTTCAGTGGATCGCCCTTGCCGCCCATGAGGGAAGCACCGCCCACGACGACGGCGGCGATGGCATCCAGTTCGTAACCTACGCCGATGAGCGAGCTTCCCTGCCGTAGCTGGGCCGCCGCGACAAGGCCTGCCAGGCCGGCCAGAACCCCGGAAATGGTATAGGTGATGATCAGGTTCCGCGCGACGGGCAGGCCCGAAAGGCGCGAGGCTTCAGGGTTGCCGCCAATCGCATAGAGGGAGCGGCCGAACGTCGTGTACTTGGCCACAAGGGCCGCGATCACGGCAACGATGATGAAGATCAGGACGGGGTTGCGGACGCCGAGGACGCTGCCGCGGGAGAAGGCCTGGATGAACCACTGGTCGCGGATCTCGATCAGGCTTGTTGACTGGATGATGTAGCTAAAGCCCTTCACGGCGCTCATCATGGCGAGCGTTGCGATGAACGGGGGGATGTTCAACCAAACAACGAGGATGCCATTGATCAACCCGGCGACAGCACAACAGGCAAGCACGAACACGGTGGACGCGCCGGCTGGCATTCCGGCCTGCAAAGTCAGTGCCGTGAGGACCGTGGACATGGCCAGGATCGACCCTACGGAGAGGTCGATGCCGCCCGTCAGGATGACGAAGTATTGGCCAATGGCGAGCACGACGACAATCGAGGCGGCGGTGATCACATTTTCGGCGTTGCGGAACGTCAGGAAGTCGTCGGAAACGTAATAGCCAACCGCGATGATCGCGAGGAGCACGAGGATAAGGTAGCTCTTCGGCAGGGCGCGGAGGGCGCCGCCCCGCAGACGTGAGCCAAAGCTGATGGATGGGGATTGAGTACCACTGCTTTGGGGCAGGGGCGACAGGGTCCGGGACATGGTTGTTCTCCTGGATAGAAATCTGATGGGGGTGCCGTCAGGCGAATCGTTCGAGGATGGCGTTGCCGGAGGGGTCGATGTCGTCGTGGTCGAGTTCTGCGACGACACGGCCGCGGGCCATGACGAGGACGCGGTCGCACATCATCGCTTCCGTAATCTCCGAGCTCGCGACGACGACGGTTCCGCCAGCCTGCGCGAACTCGCGGATGAGCTCGTACATGTCTTCCTTGGCCCCGACGTCGACTCCGCGGGTCGGTTCATCGCAGACAAGGATGCGCGACTGGCGGACGAGCCACCGGGCCAGGATCGCTTTCTGCTGGGTCCCGCCGCTAAGTGTCTTCAGGGGCTGGGTCACGCCGGAGACCTTCATGCCGAGACGGTCGACCATGTCAGCGGCCACGCTGCGCTCGCGTCTCGATTGGATCACGCTGAGCCGGCTGAACTGCGGCAGGCTAGCCAAAGTGATATTGCCGGCAACACCCATGTCAGGGATGAAGCCTGCGGCCTTCCGGTCCTGCGGCAGCAGCCCGATCCCGCGACGAATCGCGTCACGCGGCGCACGAAATTCCACAACCTGCCCGTCGACGCTAATCTCACCGGAGGTACGCTTCCGTGCCCCCGCTATAAGGCCTGCAAGCTCGGACTGGCCGCTGCCGATAAGGCCGGAGAGGCCCAGGACCTCCCCCTCGCGCAGTTCGAGCGATACGCCGTCCACGTATCCCTGCTCGGAGAGGTCGCGGGTAGAGAGGATGACGTTTTCGCGGGGTCCGGGGCCGAGTCGCGGCGAGCGTTCTCCGCGCAGTGCAGCGTCGGCAATGGACCCTTCGAGGCTCTTCCCGACCATCGCCGTGACGACGTCCGCCGGCTTCGAGCTTGCCGTCTTCAAATCTGCGGCGTTCACCCCGTCGCGCAGCACCGTTACCGCATCACAGAGCGAGAAGAGCTCATCCATGCGGTGGGAGATGTAAAGGAGCGTCACTCCCTGTTCGGACAGGGACCGAAGGACGGTGAAGAGCCGTTCGACATCGGGCATAGGCAACGTCGATGTGGGCTCGTCCAGCAGAAGGACCCGTGCATCCTTGTGCAGCGCCTTTGCCAGTTCCACCGCCTGCTGCTCCGCGGTGGAGTAGCTGCCGACAGGACGGCGCACGTCCAGGTCAAACCCCACCCGGTCCAGTGCGATGCGCGCCTGGGCCTGCATCCGCTGCCAGTCCACGGCCGCACCGCTGCGCAGGGGCAGCTGGCCCAGGAAAATGTTCTCGGCCACGGACAGGGACGGTACGAGCGAGAGTTCCTGGTAGATGGTATGAATACCAGCCTGCTGTGCGTCCATTGGATCCCGGAAACGCTGCAGCTCGCCACCCAGGCGGATGCTCCCGGAGTCCTGGGATTCCGCGCCGGAAAGGATCTTGACGAGCGTGGACTTGCCGGCCCCGTTCTGCCCGGCCAACGCGTGGATCGATCCGCGGCCGACGCTGAAGCTGACTCCCTTCAGCGCCTTCACGCCAGGGTAAGACTTGGTGATGCCCTCGAGTTCGAGCTCTGGGACACTTGAGAGGGGTTCCCCTGCGATCCCGGGGGCTGATGCCACCGGGACCTGGTTGTTGGCGGACATAGATGTTCCTTAACTAGGACTTTCGAACTAGGACTTTCGAGGCCGAGCGGGCTGAAGATTGCGGTCCGGGCCGACAGGTTTAGTCTTTGGCGCGGACGTAGGTGTCTTCAGGGACGTAGTATTTGGCCGCGTCAGCGGGCGTGACCACGGTCGTATCGATGTACTTGGTCTTGCCCGGGCACTGAGCCTGGTCGCCCTTGACGGCGGCGACAGCCATGCGCACTGCGGCAGCCCCCTGATCCCACGGCTGGTTGGACGCATCGGCCTGTAGCGGTCCCTTTGGGTTTTCGACCATTTCCTTGATGGCTCCCATACCGCCGTCGTAGCTGGCCATGATGATGCCGTCACCCCAGAGGCCGGCCTGCTGCAGGCCCTGCACGATGCCACCGTGCATGACATCGCTCATGCTGTAGACAACCTTGAGGTCCGGGTTAGCAGTCGCAACATCACGGATCGGGGCCAGAGCCTTGTCCGGTTTCCACTCGCCGTACTTGGTGTCCAGCTTGACGGTGGTGACGCCCGGATGCTTCTGCATGACACTGTTCCAGCCCGCCATGAAGCCGTTGAACCGAAGGTCGCTCAGCACATCTCCCGGGAAGCCTCCGATCCCGACGATCTTGATCTTGCCCTTGTCCCCAAACTTCTCAAGTGCCCGCTGTGCAGCCACCTTGCCCGCGAGCGAACCGGTCTGCTCCTGGTCCTCCGCGACGTAGCAGAACATGTCGGGAACCAGTGACTTATCGACACTCGAGTTGACCGTCACAACAGGGATGCCCGCGTCCTTCAACGCCTGAATTGAAGGACCGACGCCAAGTGGGTCATTCGGATTCATGACGACGACGTCAACGCCCTTGGTGATCAGGGTCTGAACATCGGCATTTTGCCGGACAGTGTCGCCATTGGCGTCCAGCAATTCCAGCCGCGCCCCGACCTTGCCTGCCTCAGCCTGCCCGCCCTCAACGAGGGTCTTCCACCAGTCGCTGCCGCTGATGCCGCGCTGGCTCCAGCCGATGACCAGCCCCTCGCTGGAGGCCTTGCCGCCCCCACCGTCCGCCGCGGCACCAGCTTTGCAGCCAGCCAGACCGAGCGTGCCGACCGTCAGGATAGAAGCGCACAGTGCCGCTGTGGCAAGCCTTTTGTCCCGACGGATTCCAGTTCTAGTTCTCTGCATGAACAACACTCCCTCGTGTTCGTGAGCACCCCTCCTTTGGGGCTTAGTGAGATAAGTTACACGCTGAGTTAGCGCACTATCAACACCTTTCAGAAATTTTGTTGAAAATAGAATGAGCACTGGCTTTTCCCCTAAAAACGGCGCAAACTAAGGGAGTACGCGGTGCAGTCGAGCTCAACTGCCGTTGATAAGGCTACTGATTTATCGCTAACTCGGATGATTGTTCTTCCCCCCGGGCCGTCGAAGCGGCGCTGGCAACAAGGCAGGAAATATGTGTTCAGATCCAGTTGGCATGGCACGGCTGCAGGAACAGGACGGTCACGTACTGCCGTGACACCAAACGACAGGCTCCCTGCGGAGACCCAATGAAAAGTACAGGCAAGAGCCCTGCTGAGGCGCCGCACAACCGCGTGTCGATTGTGGACGTCGCCATGCTGGCAGGAGTCTCGACTCAGACCGTGTCGCGGGTTGCCAACGGGAGTCCCGAGGTGCGCGACGTCACCCGCCGGCACGTCATTGCGGCCATGAACGAGCTGGGCTACCGGCCCAACAGCGCGGCCAGGGCGCTTAAGCGCGGCAGCTTCCAGTCCATCGGCGTGATCACGCTCTCCCTGTCCTCACCCGGGAACATGCGCACCTTGGAGGCGATTGCCCTGCACGCTGCCCGGCAGGACTTCGCCATCACACTGCTCCCGGTTATGGCCCCAACGCAGGCCGGGGTCCAAGGTGCATTCTCCCGGATGGGCGAACTCGCCGTCGACGCCGTCATTGCCATTATGGAGGCGCACCTCCTGGACGCCGCCACGGTAACGCTGCCCCCGGGAGTAAAGGTCGTCGTCGTCGATTCCGACGCCCGGGACCGCTACCGCGTGGTGGACGCCGACCAGTCCGACGGCGCCCGGAAAGCCGTCAAACACCTCCTGGACCTCGGCCATGAGACCGTTTGGCACGTCGCCGGCCCGGAGGGATCCTTCGCCAGCGAACGCCGCGCGGCAGCCTGGCGCACCACTCTCACCGCCGCCGGCAGACGTGTCCCGCCGCTGCTCCGCGGTGACTGGTCAGCCGACTCCGGCTACACCGCCGGACTCCTGCTCGCTGACGAAGCCGGCTGCACTGCTGTCTTCGCCGCCAACGACCACATGGCCCTCGGACTCCTTCGGGCGTTCCGCGAAAAAGGGAAGTCCGTCCCCGAAGACATCAGCCTGGTCGGCTTCGACGACGTGCCCGAGGCCTCGTCGTACGCTCCCCCGCTCACCACAGTCCACCAGAACTTCACCGGCGTCGGAGAACGCTGCGTCGACAACGTCCTCCAGCAACTCCGCACCCACACCAACGAACCCGGCGTTACCCTTGTCCCGGCCCAACTTGTAATCCGTCAAAGCACAGCTCACCCGAAGAAGTGAAATCTAGCAACGGTCAGGCCAGTACATCTGCTGCCACAGCACCTCTGCTGGGGCGGCCGCTGACAGCGAACGCCGGCGACGGCGGACACACTGCCCCTAGTCCTTTGTCACATTTTGGTAGGCCAGCGCGTTACTCGCAGCCGCGGGGCAAACGCCGGCGCATTCTCACCGGTCAACCCCTTCGGCGTGCTCGCCAACGCCATGCTCGATGAGGCAGGGGCATCCGCAGAGTCCCTGAAGCTGTAGGTCTACTGCTTCGTGTTCAACGCTATCCTCGCCGTCCTGGCTTACATCCTCGTGCAGTGGATCACGAAACGCCGCGCCACACAGGGAGGTGAAAGCGGAGCCGGTTCCAGCTCCGGCCCTGCGTCAGGGCCCGGTCGAGGTCGCGGCAACACCGATACGGGTTTTGACCCTTATCGGCCTGGGAGCGTTGCTGGTTCTGACGACGGTCCGGCGCATCGTCGTCGGAGTGGCTTCGCTCGTTGTCGCCCTGGTGCTGATCTGCGTGAATCCCGGCGTGCAGAAGCCCGCCGTGGAGAGCAGGCCCTGGTCCGCCATCATGCTGGTTACCGGCATCGTCACCTATGTGGGCCTGCTTGAAGAAATGGGAGCGCTGAAGGAACTGGAAGCAGGTATCGCCGGTTTGGGCGACAATTCCCTCGCCGCCCTTATCGCCAGCTACGTGGTCGCGATCGTCTCCGCCTTCGCCTCCACCACCGGCACCCTCGGCGTGATCAGTCCGATCGTCACGCCCATCGCATTGGACCGACACTGTCCCCCATCGGCGTGATTAGATGGCCATCAGTTCCTCCGTCGTGGACGTCAGCCCGATGTCCACCAGCGGGGCACTGCTGATGGCCAGCGCCCAGCCCAAGGATGAGCGGATGCCGTCAACAGCCGGTAAAAATCCCGGGATCAAAATCTTGTCGCATGACTTCATGCCCACGCAGGGAACACGGCCCAGAGTGCGGGGCAATGACCCGCGCCCAGCCCGGCTGGTCGCTGGAGCGGCACTGCGGCAATGAAGAGTCGCCGACGACGCTGGACACGGCTGCGTGGTTGGCTCGCTGGACCGCGGATATCCGAAAGACCCTGCGGGCCCCTATGCGTGAGGCAGGGGCTCCGTAACCACCTCGACACCGTCGCCGTCATGGATAAGACGCCGCCCTGCTCCAGCATCCAACCAGATCCAGAAAGCGGACCCGTCAGGCATCCATTCATCCAGGACACCCTCAAGCGGGTGCCGGCCGCCGCTTTGGAGACGGACGCGACTCCCGGCTGGCACAGTTTCCGGTCCTGCAACCCATACGTCGCAACCCTGAAAGTTTTCCACACTATCGGAGGGGGATACACCGTGACCCGGAGAACTCGCAGGAAGGGCTGGGAATCTTTCTCGTTCTGCCAACGGTTCGTCCTTCCTGCCACCGATCGGTTGGACCGGAGGCGCCAGCCGCTGCAAAAGACCGGTTCTGTGCGACTTGTCAGCTGACAGACGCGGAATCGCTAGGCGGATCAAAGCCGTTACGCGCCGTACGTTACGTTCCCCCCGGAGGGGATTGGGGGGCGCCACTCCGGGCGGAACTGAAACAAATATCAAAGAGTTAGTGGACAAACAATTTGAGCGCGAATCAGTGCAGGGTTTGCAGAAAATTCCGACCCCTCCGCTTAATCCCTGTTGGCGACAGCCTACGGTTGGACATCATGTCCGGAGAGTTGCCTCGCGGCGAGGGCGACGCCGCGTGCCCGGCGGACTCAACCCCTGGGAGTCTGACGGGCGCAACCAGCGCAGTCTGCGGGCGCTTTTTTTGCAGCAATTCACGCCACCCCTCGACATCTCATACTAAGGGTGCTTAGCATTAAGGCTCGGTAGCTACCTATTTCGCGAAGGGGCTGACCGGCCGGGTTTTCCAGGGCAGCCAGCCGCCTTAAATCCCCGGGCCTGCCTCCCGTTTCGGGTGGACTCAGAGGTCCTATACGAATCCCACTACCTTGCGGCTCACCTACGCGTACCTGGGTGACGTGCGCCCTGGCGGCACTTGTGCGTGGCCTGCAAGGTCGGCATAGGAAGAGAGCGGAACAATGAAGGCAGTAGTTTACAAAGGACCGAACGACGTCAGCGTCGAGGAAATCCCCGACGCCAAAATCGAGCACCCCGCCGACGTGCTGGTGCGCATCACCTCGGCGAACATCTGCGGCTCGGACCTGCACATGTACGAAGGCCGCACCAGCTTCGAACCCGGACGCTCCTTCGGCCACGAAAACCTCGGCGAAGTGGTCGAGACCGGCCCCGCGGTGAGCAAAGTCAAAGTAGGCGACCGTGTCGTTCTGCCCTTCAACATCGCCTGCGGATTCTGCAAAAACTGCGAACGAGGCTTCACCAACTACTGCCTGACCATGCAGCCCGAACCCCAGCTCGCCGGCGCAGCCTACGGGTTCGCGGACATGGGCCCCTACCAGGGCGGACAGGCCGAATACCTGCGCGTGCCCTACGGGGACTTCAACTGCCTGCGCCTGGGCGAGGACTCCGTGGAAAAAGAACTCGACTACGTCATGGTCGCCGACATCTTCCCCACCGGCTGGCACGCCACCGAACTGGCCGGCGTATACCCCGGAGACTCCGTGGTCATCTACGGAGCAGGACCGGTCGGACTCATGGCCGCCTACTCAGCAATCATCAAAGGCGCCGGCAAAGTCATGGTCGTTGACCGCCAGAACGACCGCCTGAAACTGGCCGAACAGATCGGCGCCATTCCCGTGAACGATTCAGAAGTCGACCCCGTCGAATTCGTCAAGGACCAGACCATGGGATTCGGCGCAGACCGCGGCTGCGAATGCGTCGGCTACCAGGCCCACGACCCAGGCGGAAACGAACACCCCAACATGACCCTGAACCGGCTCGTGGACTCCGTCCGCTTCGTCGGCGGCATCGGCGTCGTCGGCGTCTTCCTGCCCCAGGACCCCGGAGGCCCCGACAAACTCGAGCAGCAGGGCAAAATCGCCTTCGACTACGGAAACTACTGGTTCAAAGGCCAAACGATGGGCTCAGGCCAATGCCCGGTCAAAAAATACAACCGGGCCCTGCGCGACCTCATCGCCGGCGGAAAGGCCAGCCCCTCCTTCATCGTCAGCCACGAACTGCCACTGGACCAGGCCCCCGAGGGCTACAGAAACTTCGACAGCCGCGAAGACGGCTGGACAAAAGTCGTCCTCCACCCAGCCGGGGCCTGAGAGCGGCCAGAAAGGAGAACGTTCATGTCGAAACGAGCAATTCCGGGGGTGTGGTCCTGATGCAGAGCAATGGTTTACCGCGGCCCGTACAAAGTACGTGTCGAAGAAAAAGACATTCCGAAGATTGAGCACCCGAACGATGCGATCGTACGGGTCAGCAAGGGCGCCATTTGCGGGTCCGATCTGCACCTCTATCACGGCATGATGCCGGATACACGGGTGGGGATGACGTTCGGGCACGAGTTCGTCGGCACCGTGCATGAGGTGGGTTCGTCCGTGCAGAACCTGGCCGCGGGCGACCGGGTGATGGTGCCGTTCAACGTGTACTGCGGCTCCTGTTACTTCTGCTCCCGGGGCCTGTACTCCAACTGCCACAACGTCAATCCGAACGCGACGGCAGTGGGCGGCATCTACGGCTACTCGCACACGTGCGGAGGGTACGACGGCGGGCAGGCTGAATTCGTGCGCGTCCCCTTCGCCGACGTCGGACCGTCAAAGATACCCGAGTGGATGGACGAGGAGGACGCGGTGCTGCTCACGGACGCGTGTCCCACGGGCTACTTCGGTGCCCAACTCGGGGACATCGCGGAAGGCGACACCGTGGTGGTGTTCGGTGCCGGCCCGGTGGGACTGTTCGCGGCCAAGTCTTCCTGGCTGATGGGGGCGGGGCGGGTCATCGTGGTCGACCACCTAAACTACCGGCTGGAGAAGGCCAGCAGCTTCGCCCATGCCGAGACGTTCAACTTCACGGAGTACAACGACATCGTGGTGCAAATGAAGAAGGAAACCGACTATCTCGGTGCCGACGTCGTCATTGACGCGGTGGGGGCCGAGGCGGACGGCAACTTCCTCCAGCACGTCACCAGCAGCAAGTTCAAACTGCAGGGCGGCTCCCCCATCGCCCTGAACTGGGCCATCGACTCTGTGCGCAAGGGCGGCACCGTGTCCGTCGTGGGCGCCTACGGCCCGATCTTCAGCGCCGTGAAGTTCGGCGACGCCATGAATAAGGGCCTGACCCTGCGGATGAACCAGTGCCCGGTCAAACGGCAGTGGCCGCGGCTGTTCGAGCACGTCCGCAACGGCTACCTGAAGCCCAGCGACATCGTCACTCACCGTATTCCGCTGGAACACATCGCCGAGGGCTACCACATTTTCTCCGCCAAATTGGACAACATCATCAAGCCGCTCGTTGTCGCCGGCCAGTCCTGAAGGGAAGCGCACCATGTCTGAGACCGCCACACCTTACATCGCCGGCAAACCCACCCAGAAGAAGTCCGCGGAGGACCTGCGGGCGCAGATCCCGGGATGGGGTGCTGACCTTGACCCGGCCGACCGGCCCTCCTACCCCCGGGAACAGCCGGGCATTGAGACCGGCGCGCACTGGGACTTTCCGGAACGCCAACCGGAGAAATGGCCCCGGGAACGCTCTGTCGAGCACGCCTTCCTGCCCCCCGTTTTCGGGACTTCCACCCCTCCTGCCGGGGTCTCCGGCGCCATCCGGAAGTACGCCTACAAGTACAGTGAGGGGCGGGCCGCGCACTGGCTGCTGCTGGTCGCGGCCGATCGGGTGGACGCCTGGGAACACCACCTGAAGTCCTTTGCCACCTTCCATCCCGACAACCCCTTTACCGAAACCGGGGTGGTCAGCGAGTTCCGCCGAGGCGGTCTCCGCTCACGGTTCGGCCAAAAACGCGCGGACTTGAACCACCAGTGGATCGACCCGATTGTCGTCGGCGGCCCCTGGGTACTGGCGGGCCTGGGGGCTGTAGCCGCATTGAGGGCCCTGCGAAGGCACCGCCGAGCCTGACGCCCCTCTGCAAGGGTGGAGACATGTATTCCCCAAGGCCGATCCCCCGGGATAGTCGAACCAGCGACGGCTTATCCGGTCCGGCAAGGATCGCGCCTTGGGGATCCAACCTTGCCCTGCTTCGGTGCCCCGAAACCAGGGCGGACGCACATCACCCTCCCGAGGAGCCTTAATGAACGGTCGGATCCTGTCAGCCCGCCGTGCTCTCGTCTGCGTCGCCGTCGGGGCGGCGGCCGGCATCGTCGCAGCGGTGGCCGTATCGCCTGCCCTTGAGCCTTTGGTTGCGTGGTGCACCGCCGGCGTCATCGCTCTGGTATGGGTGTGGCGGATATGCTGGCGACAGGACCCGGCGGGGACTGAACGCCTCGCGCGCGAGGAGTCGGCCTCCCGTGTGACAGACGATGCGATTGTCACCGCTTGTATCGCGAGCATCGCCGCCGTGGTGGTCGCATTGATCCAGTCGAGCAACCAGAACGGAGATCCGGGCTCGGTAGCGCTGGTCATCCTGGGCGTCCTCGGCACGATTGTTGCCTGGGCGCTCGTCAACACGGTCTATGCCTTGAAGTACGCCCGCATGCACTTCCTCGATAACCCTGACGACGGGTTCGACGTCAAGCATGAGACGCAACCTACCTACAGCGACTTCGCCTACTTCGCCTTCACTGTCGGAATGTCCTACGCTGCGCCTGAGGTCGAGCCGAGCAACAGTGAGATCCGGCGCAAAGCTCTTCTCCACGCTCTCCTGTCGTATTTCTTCGGCACAGTCCTGATCGCGGTCTCCATCAACCTGGTCACGAACCTCGGCCAAGGATGACATTGGGACAGTCACAGCTGGTTCCGGACCGGGTCTTCAGTGAAGTACCCCCGCCTCGGCTCGCTGGGCGTCACCCGTCTTTTGGTGCCCGTTCCTTGCGGGGTGTGGCGCGGGTGGAGCTGTTGCGTACGACAAGGGTCGGTGGGATCGGTGTCCGGTCCACCTCCCGCCCCTCCATCGCGCCGATCAGCACTTCCATACTCATAAGCGCCAACGCGGTGAAGTCCTGCCGCACAGTGGTCAGGGGCGGCAGGAAATAGTCTGAACCTTCGATATCGTCGAAGCCGACGATACTCACGTCGTCCGGGACCCGGACGCCGTTCTCGGCGAACGCGCGTATGAGACCGAGCGCGGTGTGGTCGCTGGCGGCGAATATAGCCTGGGGAATCTTGTCCTCGCGGACCAACTGGAGGCCCGTTTCGTAGGCCCAGCGTGGGCTCCAGTCCCCCTCAAGACAGAGCCCCGGTGAAAGCCCGGCATCGCGCAGCGCGGCCTCCCAGCCCCGCTTGCGGACCCGTCCATCGAACCAGTCCATGGAGCCCGCGACGTGGGCGATGTCCGTGTGGCCGAGGTCGATGAGATGTTGGGTGGCAAGCCGTGCACCGAGCTCCTGGTTTTCAGAGTATGTGAAGACGTTGGGAGACGATGACGCTCCTGCGGCAATCATTTCCACCGGCACCCGGCATGAGGCGTTCCAAACAGCTGACGCCATATCAACCACAGGCGCGACGACGATGATTCCCCCGGCGCCCGTGTCATCGAGGGTGTCAAGCGCCGCTTGTACCGATTCGTCGTAAGGCTTCTCGGCACTGATGACAGTTGTGGCATAGCCCTTCTTGCGGGCAATGTTTTCGAGGGCCATCAGGGTCCCGACGGGGCCGAACCGGGGGGAGCCGTCAGTGACAATCCCAATGGAAGTCGACCGATTAGTGACCAGCGCGGTCGCTGCCCTGTTTCGGCGGTACCCAATGTCCTGGATGACCTGCAAGACGCGCTGACGGGTTGCGGCACTGACATCCGGCGCATTGTTGAGGACCCGTGAGACCGTCCCGAACGAGACTCCGGCGACTTGGGCCACATCATTAATGGTCGGCTTCCGAGGCAACGAGGTTTCCGGGCGCCGTCCATTCGCCCGGCGCGGGATTGCAGCGTCTGCCATGCTCTCTCCTGTCTCGCGCAGCCCCGCTCCATGCCGGAAGGAACTTATGTGCGTCCTAATCCTACGGTGGCACATGCCACCTGCTGCCTTCCTGCTGCGCTGATGTGAAGTTTGACACTCCCCACCGTAAACGCTTACGATCACTTCCGTAAACGTTCACGGACGCTCGTTAGCGTTTACGAAACTAGGGATTCAATGAGGAAGGAGCGGATATGCCTGGCACCGTTGCAGATGCACTTGCGCTCGATTCCCGTTTCAGGCTTCGAAATGTTCACCGGGCGCAGTCGGCAAATCTGGCATTGCTCCTCACGGACGAAGCAGTCGATGATCTCGCCGTCGCTGTCCGAACCTTCGTCGCCGCTGGCTCCTCGGCCGTTGTCTGCATCTTCGAGGACAACGTCCTATGGGCCAGCATGATCATCACCGTTGACGAATCGGGCGGAGCCGCATCGGTTTCCACGATGGGCGGCCCGGTCGCCCAAGCTGGCGGTGACATGGCCAAGGCGGCAGCCGAGGCAGTGAACTGGGTCCAGGCCCACTTCGGGCCGTGTTCCCTTGGCTTCTTTGTCGACAGAGAGCATGCGCAGGCACTCCTGCGTGCTTCAGACAAGGCGAGGTCTGTCCGCGCCGCCTCAGCCGCCGGTGCGCTCGTCCTGTCGCCGGTTCCCCCGGCCCTGGCCGTAGCCCTCGCCTGATCCAACCCAACCATCCATCCACCTCAAAGCACTGGAGAACAATGATGATCCGCAGGCTTCCCCTTGTGGCCGTGGCCGCAGCCCTGTCACTTTCTGTCGCTTCCTGCAGCAGTTCGGCAACGACCACGTCAAACGCTCCTGACGCAGGAGTTTCCGAGAAGGCACAACAGGCCCTGGACAAGATCACGGGCCAGGTCCTGAGCAAGGGGCCCGATGGTGAGACGCCCTCGGCGGCGTCCGCAGCAGATCTGACGCCCGAACAAATTGAGAAGATCAAGTCGCTCAATGCCACCGCCGCCATCGTGATGCACTACGGCGGCAATGACTGGGCCACCGCCCAGACCAACGGACTCAAAAGCGAATTCGCAAAGCTCGGCATCAAAGTCATCGCCACAACCGACGCGAACTTCAAGCCTGACAAGCAGGTCTCCGACCTCGAGACCGTGATGACGCAGAAGCCAGACATCATCGTCTCCATCCCCACCGACCCTGTGGCCACCGCCGGCGCATACAAGAAGGCTGCAGCCGCCGGAACCAAGCTCGTCTTCATGGACAACATTCCCCAGGGACTGACCGCCGGCCGGGATTACGTTTCCGTCGTTTCCGCCGACAACTACGGCAACGGCGTCGTCTCCGCCCACCAGATGGCGAAGGCCATTGGCGGCAAGGGCAAGATCGGGCTTGTCTTCCATCAGGCTGACTTCTTCGTCACCAAACAGCGCTACGAGGGCTTCAAGGCGACCATCACCAAGGAGTACCCCGAGATCCAGATCGTTGAGGAAAAGGGCATCGCAGGCCCCGACTTCGCTGGTGACTCACAGGCGGCCGCGAATGCAATGCTGAGCAAGCACGCCGACCTGAAGGGCATTTGGGCTGTCTGGGACGTTCCCGCCGAGGGCGTCATGGCTGCTGCCCGTGCCGCGGGACGGCAGGACCTTAAGATCGCAACTGAGGATCTGGGCAAGAACGTTGCCATCGCCCTGGCCAAAGACCAGCTCGTCGTGGGCCTCGGGGCCCAGGTTCCGTTCGACCAGGGAGTAACCGAGGCTCGGCTTGCCGCAGGCGCACTCATCGGTAAGAAGGCACCGGCCTACGTGGCACTGAGCGCCCTGCCGGTTGACCACTCCAACGTCCTGGACGCCTGGAAGCAGGTCTATCACGAGGATGCTCCGAAGGACATCCAGGACTCCTACAAGAAGTAGCCAGACCTGACGGTGCAGGGGACTCCATCCCCTGCACCGTCCTGAAAGGGCAACAATGAACACCGCAGACAATGTCGTCGAGATGCGCTCAATTTCCAAGGGCTTCAACGGCGTTTCAGTTCTCAAGGACGTCGGTTTCGACGTCCGGAAGGGCGAGGTCCACGCCCTCGCGGGAGGCAACGGCGCCGGCAAGTCCACCCTCATGAAAATCCTTCAGGGCGTGTACCAGGCAGACGCCGGCGAGATCATGATTGGTGGCAACCCGACTGTCATTAACTCGATCCACGATGCGAAGGCTGCCGGCATCGGCATGGTTTTCCAGGAGTTCAGCCTCGTACCGAGCCTGACTGTCGCTCAAAATATCTTCCTCTCAGCTGAACCGCTCGGCGCCGGCGGCCTGATCGACGACCGCACCTCGGTGCGGCGGGCCAGGGAGCTCTTCGCGGAGATGGAGGTGGACGTCGACCCCCAGGCCGAGGTCTCCCGGCTCGGCACGGCCTACTGGCAGCTGACCGAGATCGCCAAGGCGCTCTCGCAGAACGCCCAGGTGCTGATCATGGACGAACCCACGGCGAGCCTTGCCCGTCACGAGTCGGAAGCGCTCTTCGAGCTGATTGACCGGCTCAAGCAGCGCGGCATCTCGATCATCTACATCTCTCACCGCATGGACGAGGTCTACCGGCTCGCCGACCGGATCACCATCCTCCGGGATGGCCGCCGGCTCCTCACCGAGCCGCTGACCGCTGTGACCCCCGAGCAGATCGTGGAGGGCATTGTCGGTAAGAAAATTGAGGGTCAGCTTGCCTACCGCGAGCGGGACCACGTCGCTCACGAGGGAGCGCCGCTGCTTGAGGTCCGCGGACTTAATGCCGGGCCACGGGTCAGGGAAGTCTCTTTCTCGCTCCGGCCCGGGGAAATCCTGGGATTGGCCGGCCTTATGGGCAGTGGCCGGACCGAACTCGCGCGGACTCTTTTCGGTATCGACCGCCGGGACAGCGGCGACATCCTGATCCGTGGAGAGAAAGTTAGCCTGAACTCACCACAACACGCCATCGATGCCGGGATAGCACTCATCCCGGAGGACCGGCGGGCGCAAGGACTTGTACTGGACCACTCCGTCCGGGACAACCTGCTTTTGCCCTTGCTGGGCCAGATCAAGCGCGGGCCGCTTCTTGACTCCACCAAAGGCAAGGACCTGTCCTCGTCGCTGATCAAAAAGTTCGCCGTCAAGGTCGCCCACCCCCACCGGCCGGTGCGCCTGTTATCAGGGGGCAACCAGCAAAAGGTTGTCATTGCCAAGTGGCTGGGCACAGACCCGGACATCCTGATTCTGGATGAACCGACTGCCGGCGTCGACATCGGCACGAAGAGCGAAATTTTGGACATGATCCGTGAGCTGGCCAGCGCCGGCAAAGCCGTCATCGTCATCTCTTCCGAGTACCCCGAACTACTCGCGGTCAGTGACCGCGTCCTCGTCCTGAAGGACGGCTCCGTCATCCGTGACATCCCCCGCAGCGACATCGCTGATGAGGAATATCTTCAACTTGCAGTCCAGGGAGTTTGAACAGTGAGCAAGGCAAACACCATCGCGCCCCGGGACACCGTGGCACCCCGCAACTTCGGCACCGTGCTGAAAGAACTCGACTGGCGACGCTATGTCATCTATATCGGCTTCGTCGTCGTCTTCCTCTTTTTCGCCGTTCTGCTGCGTGACCAGGGCTTCCTGTCACCGCAAAACCTGCTGAACATCTTCCGGCAGACCGCCACCATCACCGTCATCGCCGTCGGCATGACTTACGTCATCTCATGCGCCGAAATCGACCTGAGCGTCGGGTCGGTTGCCGGCCTGTCCAGCGTCTGCACCGCTATGGCCCTTTCCCAGTGGGGCCTGATCCCGGGCATCCTTGCCGGACTGGCCGTCGGACTCGTGGTCGGCTCCATCAACGGCGCCCTGGTCAGCCTCCTCGGCATCCCCTCCTTCCTGGTGACACTCGGCATGCTCGGCATAGCCGTTGGTGTGGCCCAGTGGATCACCGCCTCCGCCCCGCAGCCGATTCTGAATGACACGTTCAATATGCTGTTCGGATCCGGCGACTTCGGTCCCGTGCCGGGCCTGGTCGTCTGGAGTGCCATCTTCGTCG
This sequence comes from Arthrobacter sp. NPDC057388, assembly GCF_042668165.1. Lineage (NCBI taxonomy): Bacteria > Bacillati > Actinomycetota > Actinomycetes > Micrococcales > Micrococcaceae > Arthrobacter > Arthrobacter sp. NPDC057388. The sequence continues at coordinate 26,674 of NZ_JBHVBL010000030.1, read as the reverse complement.
CCATCGGCGCCGTTGTTCTGAACCGCACCCGGTTTGGCCGGCAGGTACTGGCCACCGGCGGCAACCGGAACGCCGCAGAGTTCACCGGGATCAACACCAAGCGCATCAAATTCCAGGTACTGCTGATCTCGGGCGTGGTCGCGAGCGTCGCCGGCATGCTGTACGCCGGCCGTCTCCAGTCGGGCCGATTCCAGTGGGGAGCGGGCGACGAACTCTCCGCCATCGCCGCCGTCATCCTGGGTGGAACAAGCCTCTTCGGCGGATTCGGCTCCATCGTCGGAACTCTCTTCGGGGCCCTGCTGATTGGCCTGATTAACAACGGACTGATCCTGGCTGGCCTCGACAGCAGCCAGCAGCAGGTGGTCCGCGGCGCAATCATCATCCTTGCCGTCGCCCTCGCCCGGAAGAAGTAAGGACCGTGACCTCCACGCCACGAGCCGGGATCATCGGCACAGGATTCATGGGCGCCGTCCACTCCCGGGCGGTGCGCGCGGCAGGAAACACCATCAGCGCAGTCGCCGGACGCAGCCAAGCTTCCGCTGAGGCGGCAGCAGCCACGTTCGGCGCCCGGACCGCAGCCGAGTCGCCCGAGGCACTGATCGCGCGCGACGATGTGGACGTCGTCCACATCTGCACTCCGAACGCCACCCACGCCGACCTCGCACGCAAGGCCATCGCAGCAGGCAAAGCCGTCATTTGCGAAAAGCCCCTCGCTACCAGCATCGAGGACGCCAACGACCTGACCTGCCTCGCCGAGCAGGCAGGCGTCGTCGCGGCCGTGCCTTTTGTCTACCGGTTCTATCCAGCCGTCCGCGAGGCACGCGACCGTATTACCAGCGGCGAGGCGGGCCGCCTCTGGCTGCTGCACGGCTCCTATCTGCAGGACTGGCTGGCGGGCGAAGACGAGACCATCTGGCGGGTCGACTCGAAGCTCGGAGGCGCATCCAGGGCCTTCGGAGACATCGGCGTCCACTGGTGTGACCTGATGGAGTTCACCACAGGACACCAAATCACCAGGATCATGGCAAAGACGAGCCGGGCCTATGAGCAGCGCGAAACCGGTGGAACGCTGTCCTCCGTGGCCACCGAGGACGGGGCAACGCTCCTGTTCGAGACCGACAAGGGAGCCACCGGCTCGCTGGTGGTCAGCCAAGTCAGTCCGGGGAGAAAGAACCGCCTGTGGTTCTCCTTCGATGGAACAGAAGCGTCGTTCAGCTTCAACCAGGAGCGGCCGGACACGCTGCACATTGGACGCACCGATTCCAGTTCCAATATCCCCGTGGGTCCGCAGACCCTCTCCTCTCCAGGTGGCCGGCGCTACGCGATCCTCCCACCGGGCCACCCCCAGGGATACCAGGACAGCTTCAACGCTTTCGTCGCAGACACCTACGCAGCTGTCCAGGGGCAGGCACCCGACGGCCTGCCCACGTTCCGCGACGGGCTCCGGGCAGCACTGCTGACCGACGCACTCGTCACCTCCGCAGCACAAGAGTCGTGGCAGGACGTCCGCGGCACCGACAACCCCCTGGAATTACTTAAAGCTTCCTCCGCATCTGAAAGGCAGAAGTAATGAAACTTGGTTACTGTTCCATCACTTGGGGCGGCGTCGTTGGCCACCCGCAAGGCGTAACGAGCGTCAAGGACCTCTTTTACATGACCCACGGCTCCATGAGGGACGCCGTCAAGGACATCGCGTCTGTCGGCTACGAAGGTGTTGAGATGTTCGACGGCAACCTTGCGGAGTACGCGGAAAAGCCCGAGGAACTCAAAGAGATCCTGAGCAGTTCAGGAGTCGCACTGACAAGTGTGTATACCGGAGCGAACTTCATCTACGCCGATATCCTCCCTGACGAAATGCACCGGATCCACCGGGCCGCCGAGTTGGCCGCCAGCTTCGGAGCGGAACGGCTCGTGGTCGGCGGTGGAGCACGGCGCGCGGCCGGAACCACAGACGACGACTACCGACGTCTGGGTGAAGCCCTGGACAGCGTAACTGACGTCGCGGAAAAATTCGGCCTGTCGGCAAGCTACCATCCGCACCTGAGCACCATCGTCGAGAGCCCGGAGGAGCTGGACCGGCTCATGCCGCTCACCCGGATCGGTTTTTGCCCGGACACGGCCCATCTCGCTGCCGGCGGAGCGGATCCGGCTGCCATCATCCGGAAGTATCCCGACAGGATCCAGCATGTCCACCTCAAGGACTTCCAGAAGGACCCTTTTAATTTCCTGCCCCTTGGGCAGGGGGAACTCGACTTCCCGGACATCATCGCCGCGATCCGCGAAAGCGGATACGACAGCTGGCTGATGGTCGAACTCGACAACTACGACGGCGACCCGCGAGCCGCCGCCGAAATCAGCAAGAAGTACATCGAGACACTCCTCTGACCCTATTTGACCCCACGGGAAGCCACATGGAGGCACCACCCGTATATTCCGAAAGGAACAAGATTCACATGCAGAACCTCAACGTCGGGCTCATCGGAGCCGGCTTCATGGGCAAGGCCCACTCCCTGGCCTACGCCGCCATGCCCATGTTCTTCTGGCCGGCACCGGCACTGCCGGTCCGGAAAGTCATCGCTGAAGCGAACGAGGACCTCGCGGCTGAAGCGGCCCGCCGCTTCGGCTTCGAAAATTCCACCTCGGACTGGCGCACCATTATCGACGACCCTGACATCCACGTCGTAGATATCGCCACGCCGAACCACCTTCACGCCGAAATCGCCATCGCCGCGGCAGAAGCAGGCAAGCACATCATCTGCGAAAAGCCTCTTGCCCGCACGGGCGAGGAATCAAAGGCAATGTACGACGCAGTCAAAGACAAGAACATTGTCCACATGGTTGCCTTCAACTACCGCCGGACCCCAGCAGTCGCCCTTGCAAAGAAATACATCGAAGAAGGCGCCATCGGCCGTGTCCTGAGCTTCCGTGGAACCTACCTCCAGGACTGGAGCGCAGACCCGAACTCCCCGCTTTCCTGGCGCTTCCAGAAGTCCATTGCGGGTTCCGGTGCCCTCGGTGACATCGCAACACACGTCATCGACATGGCACGCTACCTCGTCGGCGAGTTCAGCGCCGTCAATGCCGTTCTCTCCACTTGGATCCCGGAACGGCCGCTGCAGACAGGCGGGGCCGACGCACTCGGCAACGTCCGGGGCGGGGAGGGCCCCAAGGGCCAGGTCGACGTCGATGATGAAGTCATGACCATGATCCGCTTCGCCAACGGGGCCGTAGGATCCCTTGAAGCGACCCGCAACGCCCACGGCAGGAACAACTACATCACCTTCGAAATCCACGGAACCGAAGGCAGCATCGTCTTCAACTACGAACGGCGCGACGAACTGCAGGTGTCCTTCGCCTCCGACCAGGCCGACCGCCGCGGATTCCGCACTGTCTACACCGGGCCGGCCCACCCGTACGGAGAAGGACTCTGGCCCATTCCTGCCCTCGGCATCGGCTACGGCGAAACCAAGATCATCGAGGCCCACGACTTCTTCAAAGCCATCGCAGAAGGCGGCAGCGTAAGCCCCAACTTCGCAGACGGCTACCAGGTCGCCCTGATCGACGACGCCATCGTGGAATCGGCTGCCAAAGAAGCATGGGTCGAGGTCCCGCAGATCAACAGCTGACCCGACCAACGCGGGAGGGACGGCCCTAAGCCGTCCCTCCCGCACATTCACAGGACCATCCAAGGACGGAAAATGCCCAACACCCTCCCAGCCCCGCAGAACACCGCAGAAGTCTGGCTGATGCCGGTCTTCATCGCCAAAGCGTGGCATGAAACCGATCTTCAGGAAGCACTTAGTGCTCTTCAGGCGGAAAGCCGCAAAGATCCAGGCTGTCTCGAGTACACCGTCTTCTCCGACGACCAGAGGCCCGGTACGTTCGTCCTCATCGAGGGATGGGCTCGTCAGGAAGACCTCAAGGCCCATAACGAGGAAGCCCACGTCAAGGACTTCGTAAAGGGCGTGGAGCCCCTCTTGGCCGTACCGTTCTCCGTAACTCCCTTTACTCCCCTGCCCTGACCTTCGACACCCTGCAAAAGGACGCCACATGCCCCGCCCGTACACCCTGTTCACCGGCCAGTGGGCCGACCTGCCCTTCGAGGAAGTCGCCAGGCTCGCCTCCGGGTGGGGCTATGACGGCCTGGAAATCGCCGTCTCCGGCGACCACCTGGACGCCTGGCGCTGGGACGAACCCGGCTACGTCGACTCCAAACTCGAAATCCTGGACAAATACAACCTCAAGGTCTGGGCCATCTCCAACCACCTCAAAGGCCAGGCCGTGTGCGATGACCCCATCGACTTCCGCCACGAAGCCATCGTCGGGACCCGGGTCTGGGGCGACGGCAACCCCGAAGGCGTCCGCACCCGCGCCGCCGAAGAAATGAAAAACACCGCCCGCCTGGCCAAAGCATTGGGTGTGGACACCGTCGTCGGGTTCACCGGCTCCTCCATCTGGCAATACGTCGCCATGTTCCCGCCCGTCCCGGAAAAAGTCATCGACGCCGGCTACCAGGACTTCGCCGACCGCTGGAACCCCATCCTGGACGTCTTCGACGAACACGGCGTCCGCTTCGCCCACGAAGTCCACCCCAGCGAGATCGCCTACGACTACTGGACCACCGTCCGCACCCTCGAAGCCATCGGCCACCGCGAAGCCTTCGGCCTGAACTGGGACCCCTCCCACATGATGTGGCAGGGCATCGACCCCGTCTCCTTCATCTGGGACTTCAAAGACCGGATCTACCACGTCGACTGCAAAGACACCAAGCTCCGCCCCACCGGCCGGAACACCGTCCTCGGCTCCCACCTGCCCTGGGGCGACCCCCGCCGCGGCTGGGACTTCGTCTCCGCCGGCCGCGGCGACGTCCCCTGGGAAGCCTCCTTCCGCGCCCTCACCGCGATCGGCTACACCGGCCCCATCTCGATCGAGTGGGAAGACGCCGGCATGGACCGCCTCCACGGCGCCCCCGAAGCCCTCAACGCCCTCAAAAAATACGACTTCCCCGCCTCCCAAACCTCCTTCGACGCAGCCTTCAGCACCAAGGACTGATACCTCCGTGCCAGTACACACTCCGGAAAGGTGTACGGCAGCCTTCAGCCCTGCCTGGTGCCGGCGGCTTACGTACTAGGCGGGGGCGGCTACCATGGGCCCTATGGGTGCACACGAGAGTCCGCCCGTCCGTGAAAGTGCCGGTCCCGTCGATGGGATTGCCTTGGGGCAGCTCCTGTCGCTCCTGGTCGAGGGCGTTTCTGCTGAGGATCTGGAAACACACCTGGCGGGACTGCAGGCGAAGAGCCAGATAGATCCGGCGACGACAGCAGCTGCACGCAGCCTCAATGCCAGGCTTTGGGAAGCGGGCAGGCGTGAAGGCCTGCTTCGGGTTTTGTATGACACGGCCACCGATTTGACGGGTATCCGCGATGTCGAGGCTGTCCTGAAAGCCATTGTGCGGAGGACCCGCTCCCTCATCGGCAGCGACATCGCCTACCTGAGCCTGAATGACTACGCGACCGGCGAGTCCTACATACGGGTGACCGACGGTGCCGCGACGGCGCTGTTCCGCAACATCCGGATGCCCCTCGGGGAGGGCGTCCTCGGCGCGGTGGCTACCGGAGAGGCGCCAGCACAGAGCGCTGACTACCTGATGGATAACACCAAGTCACACCTTGAGTCGAGTGATGCTGCCGTCGCTGCCGAGGGCGTCAAAGCCATCATGGGCGTCCCGTTGCGGGTCGAAGGCAAGGTGATCGGTGCGCTCCTGGTGGCCGACCGGCATGCACACAGCTTCAGCAGTGACGACGTCGCTCTCATGGAATCCATCGGCACCCATGCCGCGGTTGCCCTCGAAAACGCCCGCCACTTCACCGAAATGGCTGATGCCCTCGCCCGGCTCGACCAGGCCCAGCGCCAGAACCTTGCGCACGTGAGGGCGCTGGAGGAGCTTTCGTCACTTGACCAGCGGCTGATGGAAACCCTCGCTTCCACTGATAGCCTTCACGGCCTCCTGCGGCTGCTGGCCGAATCCATGGACAGCGAGGTTTTCGTGGTCTCCCCGATGGGCGAACCGATGGCGGGGCCGGTGCCTGCTTTCGACTTCGGCAGCCCGGCGGCGTTGAGCGCCGCCGAGATGTCAGCGGCGCGGACGCTGCCCGTGGCCTTCAATGTCAATGGACGCGCCTACACCGTGATGTCCGCCGTTGCCGGCGATCAGCATCTCGCGTCGCTGGTGGTTGCGGGGCATCTGACCCAAGACCGGAACGCCATACTTGAGCGCAGCGCCCTCGTGCTCAGCGCCGCGCTGCTTTTTGAGCGCACCTACCAGGACGCGCAGTACCGCCTGCAACTGGAGCTCATCGATGAGCTCCTGAACCCCCGCCCTGAAAACATCGAAGCCCTGAAACGGCGGGCCAGCCGGTTCGGGCTCGCCGACAACCTCCAGCTCGTCGTCAGGGTTGTAGGAGTCAGGGACGACCAGCGGCAGCGCGCCCTGGCAGTGCTCAGGCGGCACACGGAAGGCCGTGCGGGAATCACGGCCCTGCACGAATCGCACCTGTGCATTATTGAGCCGTCAACCCACTTCGATGGCGAACAGGGACCCCCGGCAGTTGATCGGGGTGCCGATATCGGGCAGGCGATTGTCGATGCCCTCAAGCGGCAGCGCATCGAGGCCAGCGTCGGCTCATCGGATACAGTGACGGGCTTCTCCCGGCTCCCGGCGGCCCACGCAGAGGCCCACTCCGTGCTGGGTGCACTGCAGGCACTGGCACGGCATGGTGAGGCGGCGAACAAAGCTGCCCTGGGCACTGCGGGGATGCTCCTCGGCGCCATGGAGAGCCCGTTTGCCGCCCAACTGTTGGCGGCCCAGCTCGGCCCGCTTCTGGACTACGACAGTCGTCGCGGGACACATCTGGTCCCGACCGCGTGGACCTTCCTTGAGAATGATGCCTCTCTCGCTGCCTCGGCCAAGGCCCTGCATATCCATAGCAACACGTTGCGACAGCGGCTGGACCGGATCGACACCCTGCTCGGCGAAGGCTGGCGGCGGGGAGGACGTTCCCTGGACGTCCATGTCGCCTTGCGGCTGTGGCGGCTGCAATCACTGGGAGTGGGCAGGCGCACCCCCTGACAGCGGGCTGACAGCGGGCGCCGGCGCTAACAGTGGCATGTGACCACATGACAATGGATGCAATGTGGCAGGAACATCCATATGTTGCATCACACGACTCTGGAAGGATGAGATCTGCGGCACCTTTCGGTAGCCGAAGTCCCCCATCTTTAGGAGTTAGTCACAATGTCGTGTGCGCATGCCGCGGGCATTCATCCCACTACCTTCGGCGTCCTGCGGCTGCCGCGGAACATCGTCGTCGGCGCCCAACAGCGATTTGCCATCCCCGATATCGCCGCAGAGTTCGGCGACCAGGTCCTCATCTGCACCGACCCGCGCCTTGCCGCCTCGGACGAGCTGCACGCGCTGGTCCGAAGCCTGGAGAGCCGGAACCTGTCCGTCCGGGTCTTCGGCGAAACCGAGCCGGAACTGCCGACGCCGGGCATCATCGCCTGCGTGGAGCAACTCAAAGGCCAGGACATCGACGTCATCATCGGTTTCGGCGGCGGAAGCTGCATGGACATGGCCAAGGTGGTCTCGGTGCTGCTCACGCACGGCGGCCAGCCCAGCGACTACTACGGCGAGTTCGCTGTCCCCGGCCCCGTCAAGCCCGTCATTGCACTGCCGACGACCGCGGGCACCGGCTCGGAAGCCACGGCCATCGCCGTGGTGTCCGACCCCGGGCTCGGGATGAAAATGGGCATCTCCAGCCCGCACATCATCCCGTTCGCTTCGGTCTGCGACCCCGAGCTCACCTACTCCTGCCCGCCGTCACTGACTGCGGCGACAGGCGCGGACACTTTCGTGCACCTGGTGGAATCATTCACCGCAATCACCCGGGAGCCCACCCGGACCCTTGCCAACGAACGCGTTTTTGTGGGCAAGAATGTCCTGACGGACTCCCTCGCGCTGGACGGAATCCGGCTGGTGGGCCGCAGCCTGGCCACGGCCTACAAGGATCCAGGCAACGTCGAGGCCCGCGGGGACATGATGCTGGCCGCTCTCTACGGTGGCATCGTTCTCAGCAACGCCGGAACCGCCGCGGCACACGCCCTTCAGTACCCGGTCGGCGCACTGACGCACACCCCGCACGGCGTCGGAGTCGGACTCCTGCTCCCGTACGTCGTCCGCCACAACTTCAGCGCGATTGTGCCCCAGCTGGGGCAGATCGCCGAAGCCCTAGGACGCGACACCAAGGGCATGGACGCCAGGAGCGCAGCCGCCGCCGGCGTCGAGGCCATCGACGAAGTAATTGCCGCCATCGAACTGCCCTCCACGCTGGAGGAACTCGGTGTGAAGGAAAGCGACCTTGACCGGATCGCCACACTGTCACTGAACTCCAAGCGGCTCATCGACAACAACCCGGTGCCGCTCGACCTCGAAGCCGTCAGCTCCATCGTGCAGGCAGCCTTCACGGGCGACCACACCATCCGCTGACGCAACCCCCAACACCAGAAGCAAAGGCTCACCCATGACTCTCCTTTCCACGCGGGAACCGCTTGACCTCCAGGGACTACCAGTCCCCCGCCAGCTGCTCATCGCGGGACGCTGGCAGGACGCCGCGAGCGGCGGTACTGTCGACGTCGTCAACCCCTCCGACGCCACCGTCATCACAGCGATCGCCGACGCCGACGTAACGGACGGACTCGCCGCCGTCGACGCTGCCGCGGCTGCACTCTCAGAATGGGCTGCCACGCCACCGCGGAGGCGCGCCGAAATCCTCAGCCGCTGCTTTGACCTGATGACCGAACGCAGCGAAGAACTCGCCCGCCTCATCTCCCTCGAAAACGGCAAGGCCCTTCCCGACGCCCGCGGAGAGGTGGCCTACGCCGCCGAGTTCTTCCGCTGGTACGCGGAGGAGGCCGTCCGGATCATCGGCGACGTGTCCGTCTCACCGTCCGGAGCCAACCGCATCCTGGTCCAGCACCAGCCCATCGGCGTGTGTGTCCTGATCACCCCGTGGAATTTTCCCGCCGCCATGGCCACACGCAAGCTGGCACCGGCGCTTGCTGCCGGCTGCACGGCCGTGCTCAAGCCGGCTACCCTTACTCCCCTGACGTCCCTGGCGATCGCCCAGCTGATGATCGACGCCGGGGTCCCGGCCGGCGTCGTAAATGTCATAACCACGAGCAGGACCAGCGACGTCATGACGCCGATCCTCGCCGATCCCCGAGTGCGCAAGCTGTCCTTCACAGGCTCCACCGGCGTCGGGCGGCACCTGCTGCGCCAAGCGGCCGACAACGTGCTCAAGTGCTCGATGGAGCTCGGCGGCAACGCGCCGTTCCTGGTGTTCGAGGACGCCGATCTGGACAAGGCCATCGACGGCGTCATGGTCGCCAAGATGCGCAACGGGGGCCAGGCCTGCACGGCCGCCAACCGTATTTACGTCCAGCGCGGGATCCAGGCCGAGTTCGCCAGCCGTCTGGCCGGCCGCATGGCCGCCCTGACGGTTGGTCCGGGCACCGATCCTTCCACCGAAGTCGGCCCCCTCGTCGACGAAGCCAGCGTCCTGAAAGTTGACGCCCTGGTGCGCGATGCCCTCGACCAGGGTGCGCGCCTGCTCACCGGCGGACAGTTGCCGGAAGGAGATGGCTACTACTACCCGCCCACGGTGGTGGCCAACGTGCCGCTGCACGCACGCATGGTCAGCGAGGAAATCTTCGGACCAGTAGCGTCCATCATCGGGTTCGACACAGAAGAAGAAGCCATCGCAGCCGCAAACGACTCCGAGTACGGCCTCGCTGCCTACGTCTTCACGGAGGACCTCCGCCGCGGGCTGCGGGTCTCCGAACGCATCGAAAGCGGAATGGTCGCCCTGAACCGCGGCCTGGTATCTGACCCGGCCGCCCCGTTCGGCGGCGTCAAGCAAAGCGGGCTGGGCCGTGAAGGCGCCCACCAGGGCCTGCTGGACTTCACTGAGACCAAGTACATCGCCGTGGACTGGTAAACCGGGTCCCCACCCGCAACCCACCGTCCTTCAACACCTCTGTTTGACCATCGAAAGAAAAGACCAATGACGCTCCCTTCAACCACTGCCCCCAAGGCGAACCGAGTGCCGTGGCGCGTGTCCCTGGCCAGCTTCGCCGGCACCACCATTGAGTGGTACGACTACTACATCTTCGGCCTCCTGGCCGCCACCGGCGTCTTCAGCCGGCTCTACTTCCCGGAGCAGGACCCGGCCACCGGGCTTCTGCTCGCGTTCCTCACCTACGCTGTCGGCTTCGTGGCCCGTCCCTTCGGCGGCATGTTCGCCGGGCACTACGGGGACAAGATCGGCCGCAAGCCGATGCTGGTGCTGTCCCTGCTCCTGATGGGCTTCGCCACACTGGCCATGGGTCTTCTCCCCACCTATTCCCAGATCGGTGTGTGGGCCCCCATCCTGCTGACCGTGCTCCGCCTCATGCAGGGCTTTGGCGCCGGCGCCGAATGGGCAGGAGCAGCCATTATCTCGACCGAACACGCCCCGGAGGGCCGACGCGGATTCTTCGGCAGCTTCACCCAGATGGGCGTCCCTGCAGGCATGCTGCTCGCCAACTCCTCCGTTCTGGCCGTCAAGGGCAGTGTTCCGGCCGACGTCTTTGACGCCTGGGGCTGGCGCATTCCCTTCCTGCTGAGCGTGCTTCTGATCGTCGTGGGCCTGGTCGTCCGGGCGAAGCTCGAGGACTCCGAGGACTTCAAAGACCTCATCGCCAAGAAGCAGACCGCCCACAACCCGCTGGGCGAAGCCCTGAAGAAGGAAACCAAGGGCGTCTGGCTGGTCGTCGGCATGCGCCTGGCGGAGAACTCCGCCTTCTACCTGTACACCACCTTCTCCGTGGTCTACATCATGCGGACCTTCGGGCCCGAGCGCGCCAACCAGGGCTCCATGTCCGTTCTGATCGCGTCCGCCATCGGCGTCATCGCTGTGCCGCTCTGGGCAGCGCTGTCGGACCGCATCGGCCGCAAGCCGCTCTACCTGTTCGGCTCCATCGGTGGACTGCTGTTCTTCCCGCTCTACTTCGTCATGACGGATACCGGAAGCGCGCTGCTGGCCACCCTGGCCATCATCATCGGCCTCGCGGTCTTCCACAACTCGATGTATGGCCCGCAGGCTGCCTTCTTCGCGGAGCTCTTCTCCACGAAGCTGCGTTACAGCGGCGCTTCCATGGGCTACCAGTTCGGGTCTGTCCTGGCCGGCGGCATCGCACCGCTGGTCGCCGTGGCCCTGCTCAACGCCGGTAACGGCGAACCCGGCTGGGTGATCCTGTACTTCAGCGTCATCGGTGTCATCACAGTGGCCTCGGCGATCCTGGCGCCTGAGACTGTGAAGCGTGTCCGCGGCCGCCTCGATGGGGCATCTGTCTCCGCTGCGGACTCAGCTGACAAGGCCCGCGTGCACTAAACGGCCTTTCAAAGCATCATGCCGGTGTCATCGGCAGGGCAACCTGCGGATGACACCGGCATTTTGGCAACGGTCGTCCGCTGGCGTGAAAGGCGAACCGGGCCGGCTCATATCCAGCTAAGCCACCCCTACCTCACGTCAGGCAGTGGGAAAGAGCGTCAGAACAGGATTCGAAATATGGACCACTGCACGCGCCGAAAACACCTGGACGGCTAGCAACTTGCACTAGAAAGGAGGCCAACGACGACAGGCAGTGTCGTCGTTGGCCTCCTTTCTGCGCCGCATGGTGTCATTCACAAAGGCACTTGGTTTTAGGCTGCCGTCGGAAGCGTTACGTAGCTGCCCTCGACGAGGCCGGCGGCAGCAGCGGGAGCGCCAGCTACGGTGACATAGCTGCCGCGGGTGACGGGAGGCATGTGTCGGATGCCGGGGACGGTGACATAGGTGCCTTCAACACCAGCCGCTGCGCTGCCGCCGGGCAGAGTTACGTAGCTGCCACCGCGCACTGCGGTGCCGACGACAGTGACGCCGGCAGCGGTCTCAGGGGCGGGTTCGGTCGTTGCGGGGCGTTGGACCAGCAAAGTCATGGGTTCTCCTCGGGGTTCAGGATAGGGGCCTCAGGATAGGGGCCAGTTCCGGTTCCAGTGCCGCTCAAGCAGAAGAGCGTTGCGGGTTGTGTCGCTTGCCCTGCCGGCCCGGGGATGTTCACCGGTGCGGTACTCGAGGGCTACTCTGGCCTACACCCAAGCTTAACGTCTTATTAGGAGCTACTCAAAATAACGTGGGGAGACTCACTGGTCTGTGCCCTTGGGATCACAGTCCACGGCCTGCCGGACCCAGTGCTGCACTCCCCCGGGGTCCGGACAAGGTCGGGCAACCCGACAGGTTCTGGGCTGATCCTGCACGTGCTGAGCCGAGCAGCGGCCCCGACCAGCCAGGTCCTGTCGCCCTCCCCGGTAGCCAGAAGCGCGGCTTTGTCCGCGCTGCGGACCGCCGTCGAGGGCAGGATCATCCTCGAGTGGTTGTATTTGGGGGACGGCCAAATGAACTGCCGGGTCTTTTGTCACGCTTCCGGGAACGGACCGGTCGACGGTCCATCGGTTCACCCTAGCCCGGCAGGTTCCTGGTATCAGTCGTCGTCGGTGATTCTGCCGGTGACCGGTTTGCGGGACAGGTGGACGTCGCCGACTTCCGGAGAGCGGGCGGTTGCGGCGGCGATGGCATCGCGGTGCCGGTTGACGAAGGCGAAGATGTACTTCGCGGAAAAGAGCATGATGGTGAAGGAGGACAGCACCGCGACGATGATGATCAGCAGGTTGTCCACCATCCCGACGGCGGTGATGACCGAGTCGAAGGAGAAGACCATGTCCAGGATGATGATCTGCGCCAGCACGGCGCCAAACGTGGCGGCCTTCGCGCTACCCATGCCATGGGATTCCGTTCCCTCAAGCTTCCCGTGGATCTGCCGTACTGCTTTATAGACCAGGAATAAGCCGCCGAAGAGCAGGATCAGATCCCGTCCGGAGAACCCCATTCCGAAGAGTTCGAAAAGATCTCGGAGAGGGAAATAATCCAGGAGGCTACGAACAACAAGGACGCTCTGCGTACCCGTGGCAGACGTGATCAGCGTTCTCTGCATCGGCTACGTCATCGCCTGCATGGCCGTCGTCATCACCATGGCCCTCGTCGGGTTCTACGTACATGTACCTCCAGGACGACCGCGTCCAGACAGAAGCCACTCCCTTCGCCCCCGTGGGGCGCAAGGGCAGGGTCCGTGCCGCGATGGCGTCGATGGTGCTTGAAGAGATGACCCGGGGCGACAGGCCCGTCCTCATCGCCCGGGCTCCCGAGTTCTACGGTCCGGGAAAGACGCAGAGCTTCACGAACGCACTCATGATCGACCGGCTCAAGACCGGCAGGAGACCCCTTGTCCCGGTACGGGATGACCGGCAGCGGACCCTCATCTGGACCCCCGACGCGAGCCGTGCACTGGCACTTCTGCGCAACACACCCGACGCCTACGGGCAGACATGGCACCTACCAGTCGCCGAAGACCGCCCGAACTACCGGGAATTCGTTGCCATGGCCGGCGAGGCGTTCGGCAAGGACGCCGGCTACACGGTCGTGCCGCGATGGGCCCTCAGCACTGCCGGACTCTTCTCCGCGCACGTGCGCGAGCTCAAAGAACTCCTGCCGCGCTACTCACACGACAACCGCTTCGACTCCACAAAGTTCACCACGCGCTTCCCCGAGTTCAAGGTGACCGCCTACCGTGACGGACTCTCCATCACCCACCAGGAAACCGAGGCTGAGCGGCTGCATTGACCACATCATGTAGCCGACGCCGGCCGCGACTATGTACAGGTATGGACGGAAAGGCTCTTGCAGCGTGGACGAAGGGAAGTGAGCCTCATGTGGTGCCCGTCGCGCGTTAGCTCACCATCCGCGCCCACTAGACAGCCCGCTACCTGTTGCCAAAAGTCACGTCGCCGATCCAGCGGCAGCAATGAACAAGAAGAGCAGCCGCCAATAGCCCAGCAGGAGGAAAACCTGATGAACATCCAACGACGCAGCGAAGAAACCGAGAAAATGTTTTTCCTCACGTCATGCTGGCCGCACCAGGCTCGTCCATGAACAGGTATGGAACGGCAAACCGTCGATCCAGGAAGCTAAGGAGACCACCGCCCACTGCACCGGCCACCAATGAAAAAGGCCCCCGAAGGGGCCCTTCACAACACAAAATGTGCACACTCAGAGGCTGAGAAGCCCCTGACCTGCGAAAACACTGTGCCCGAGGTGGGACTCGAACCCACACACCTTTCGATACCGCATTTTGAGTGCGGCGCGTCTGCCAATTCCGCCACTCGGGCGCGGAGTACACGGAGTAACAATCGTAGGCTCACAGCGAAGTGTGAGCAACGCAGCCACTACCAGTGCGCGGATTTACTCTACATGCAGATAGGCTAAAACCCAGAATCGCGCCACCGCCGTCGCAACAAGCCATGCCGACCCAAGTACCAGCGCGGGGCCCAACTAAGATAGTCATAGTCCCGCCGTACCTTTTCAAGGAGATCCCGTGTCAGAACCGACGGAGTCAAACAAAACGTCCCAGCCGGCGCGCCGCGTCGTCGTGGCCGAAGACGAAACCCTTATCCGCCTCGACATCATCGAAATCCTGCGCGGTGAAGGCTATGACGTCATCGGCGAGGCCGACAACGGCGAGAAGGCCGTGCAGCTGGCCGAGGAGCTCAAGCCGGACCTGGTCCTCATGGACGTCAAGATGCCCGTGATGGACGGCATCTCCGCCGCCGAGAAGATCGTCAAGGCACGCATCGCCCCGGTGGTGCTGCTGACCGCATTCAGCCAGAAGGAACTCGTGGAGCGCGCCCGCGACGCCGGCGCCATGGCCTACGTGGTGAAGCCCTTCACGCCCGCCGACCTGATCCCCGCCCTGGAGATCGCGCTGTCCCGCCACGAGGAGATCAAGGCCCTCGAAGCCGAGGTCACCGACCTGCAGGAGCAGTTCGCCACCCGCAAGCTCGTGGAACGCGCCAAGAGCCTGCTGACCACCAAGATGGGCCTGACGGAACCGGAAGCCTTCCGCTGGATCCAGAAGACCTCGATGGACCGCCGCCTCAGCATGCGCGAAGTGGCCGAGACCATCATCAACCAGGTCAACTAACGCCAAAAGCAGCAAGACAGAAGGACCCCGGCACCCCGCCGGGGTCCTTTCGCGTTAAGCCCGGAGGAGCCGGGCCCGCTCCCATTAAAGAAAGATCCCCGCCGCCAGATAACCGGCGACGGGGATCTCAGACCAGGTTACTCAGCCGGATCGGCTGCAACCTTGTTCTTCTTCTTCTTTTCCGGCCACGGGCCGAGCTTTTCACGCTTGTCCGCCGCTTCGCCCGTACGGGACGTATCGGCGAGGTCGCCCACCTTGTGGACCTTCAGCGAGTTCGTCGAACCCGCCTTTCCGGGAGGGGAACCGGCAGCGATGACCACGAGGTCGCCGTCTTCCACCAGTTCCATGTCCAGCAGGCTGCGGTCCACCTGTGCG
This sequence comes from Arthrobacter sp. NPDC057388, assembly GCF_042668165.1. Lineage (NCBI taxonomy): Bacteria > Bacillati > Actinomycetota > Actinomycetes > Micrococcales > Micrococcaceae > Arthrobacter > Arthrobacter sp. NPDC057388. Next base: position 11,128 of record NZ_JBHVBL010000030.1, on the reverse strand, counting down.
GTCATTTCATCCGTGTGGCCCACCATGGCAACCAGCTGCGGCTGGATGCCCCAGGTCAGCGCCAGCTGGTTCCACACGTGCTCCACCGGGGTGAACGCGAAAACCGGCTTGATCGGGCGGAGGCGGGACAGGCGGCGCGCCGAGTCACCGGACTGCGTGAACGTACAGATGTACTTGGCGTCCAGCTGGTCGGCGATTTCGACGGCGGCACGGGTGATCGCGCCACCGCGGGTCTTGGGCTTGGTCCCCAGCGGGGGGACGCGCTCCAGGCCGTGCTCCTCGGTGGATTCGATGATCCGGGCCATGGTCTTGACCGTCTCGATCGGGTACTTGCCCACGCTGGTCTCGCCGGAGAGCATGACCGCATCGGCGCCGTCGAGCACGGCGTTGGCGCAGTCGGAGGCCTCAGCCCGGGTCGGGCGCGGGTTGTCGATCATGGACTCCAGCACCTGGGTGGCCACGATGACCGGCTTCGCCCAGCGGCGCGCCAGTTCAATGGCACGCTTCTGCACGATCGGCACTTCCTCGAGCGGAAGCTCCACGCCCAGGTCGCCACGGGCAACCATGATCGCGTCGAACGCGTCGATGATTTCGTGGAGCTGGTCCACGGCCTGCGGCTTTTCGATCTTGGCGATCACCGGAACGCGGCGGCCCTCTTCATCCATGATTTCGTGGACGCGCTTGATGTCGGCGGCGTCACGGACGAAGGACAGCGCAACGAGGTCGACGCCGCGGCGGATGGCCCAGCGCAGGTCGTCCTCGTCCTTTTCGCTCAGCGCGGGGACGTTCACGGCAACACCGGGAAGGTTGATGCCCTTGTTGTTGGACACGTAACCGCCCACGGTCACCTTGGCAACAACCTTGACGTCGTCAACCTCAAGCGCACGCAGCGCCACCTTGCCGTCGTCGATCAGCAGGGCATCGCCCGGGTTGACGTCCTCGGTCAGGCTCTTCAGGGTGGTGGAGCAAATGTCCTTGGTACCGGGAACGTCTTCGGTGGTGATCGTGAAGATGTCCCCCACGGCCAGCAGGTGCGGTCCGTCAACAAACCGGCCAAGGCGGATCTTCGGACCCTGCAGGTCAGCCATGATCGCCACAGCCTTGCCCAGGTCGGCCGCCGCCTTGCGGACGTTCTCGTAGGTGTTGTCGTGCACGGAGTAGTCACCGTGGCTCATGTTCATGCGGGCTACATCAACGCCGGCTTCCAGCACCGCGAGGGTGTTTTCGTAGCTGGCAATGGCCGGTCCGAAGGTGGCCACAATCTTTGCGCGTCTCATATACCTACCCTATTGGTCACTTGCATTGGTTAAGTTGTCACGGAGATGAATTCCCCGGGTCGGCCGCCACGAAGGAGGCGCGCTACAGGACAGCTATGGCGCGGTCCGTCGGAGCCACGGGTGCAGGAAGGATGGTGCTGCCCATCAGGAACTTGTCCACCGCAGCAGCAGCCGCACGGCCTTCTGCGATGGCCCACACGATCAGGGACTGTCCACGGCCGGCGTCGCCAGCCACAAAGACACCCTCCGTGTTGGTCATGTAGTAGCCGTCGCGGGCCACGTTGCCGCGGCCGTCGAACTCGGCGCTGACCTGCTCGGTGATGCCGGCGGGTTCTGCGCCGGTGAAGCCCAGCGACAGGAACACCAGGTCCGCGGGGATGATCCGCTCGGTTCCGGCCTTGGGCAGCCGCTTGCCGTCCACGAATTCGGTCTCGGCGACCTTCACGCCGGTCAGCTTGCCGTCCTCGCCCACGAACTCCACGGTGGAGGCGAGGTACGTGCGCTCACCGCCTTCCTCGTGGGCGCTGGCAACCTCGAAGAGGGTCGGGAACGTCGGCCACGGCTGGTGGCCGGCGCGCTCCAGCGGCGGCTGCTTGCCGATGGCGAGGGTGGTAACAGACGCTGCCTGGTGGCGGTGCGCCGTGCCGATGCAGTCCGCGCCGGTGTCGCCGCCGCCGAGGATGACCACGTGCTTGCCGCGCGCGTCGATGTGGTTTTCCGGGGACTCCCCTGCCACCACGCGGTTGGCGGGAACCAGGTAATCCATGGCGAAGTGCACGCCCTCGAGCTCGCGGCCCGGGATGGGCAGGTCACGCGGCACCGTGGCGCCGGTGGCGATCACCACGGCGTCGTAGCGGCGGCGCAGCTGCTCCCAGGTCACGTCCGTACCGACGGCGACGCCGGTGCGGAAGCGGGTGCCTTCGGCTTTCATCTGCTCGAGCCGGCGGTCCACCTGCTCTTTTTCCATCTTGAAGTCGGGGATCCCGTACCGCAGCAGGCCGCCGATCTTGTCGTCCCGTTCGTAAACGGCCACGGTGTGGCCGACGCGGGTGAGCTGCTGGGCAGCCGCCAGGCCGGCAGGGCCGGATCCGACGACGGCGACCGTCTTGCCGGTGAGGCGGTGCGGGGGCAGCGGGTTGACCCAGCCGTTGTCGAAGGCCTCATCGATGATTGACACCTCAACCTGCTTGATGGTCACCGCGGGCTGGTTGATGCCCAGCACGCAGGACGCCTCGCAGGGAGCGGGGCACAGCCGGCCGGTCCATTCGGGGAAGTTGTTGGTGGCGTGCAGCCGCTCAATCGCTTCCTCGCCCTTGTCCCGCCACATGAGGTCGTTCCACTCGGGAATCAGGTTCCCCAGGGGGCAGCCCTGGTGGCAGAACGGCACGCCGCAGTCCATGCAGCGGCCGGCCTGGCTCTTCAGGACACCCTTTTCCTGGGCCTCATAGACTTCCTTCCAGTCCATGATGCGGACGGGAACGGGACGGCGCGGCTGGGTTTCACGCTGGCGTACTTTCAGAAATCCGCGTGGGTCAGCCACCGGTCACCTCCAGGATTCGAGACCAAACTTCTTCGCCGTCGGGGTCAAGGCCCTCTTCGATGGCGTCAAGCCTGGTTTGCAGCACTGCGGCGTAGTCGCGCGGCAGCACCTTGGTTATGCGGGCAGCGGTGTCATCGAAGTTGTCGAGCAGACGCGCCGCCAGCTGGGATTCGGTTTCCTCCACGTGCTTGACCAGCAGGCCGTGGACGATGTCGCGGTCCTCGGCGTCCAGCTCGAGGAGCTGGAGTTCGCCGGACTGCAGGGCTTCCTTGTTGACCCGGGCGCTGTCGAGGTCCAGCACGTAGGCCGTGCCGCCGGACATGCCCGCGCCGAAGTTACGGCCGGTGCGGCCGATGATCAGCGTCTGGCCGCCGGTCATGTATTCACACCCGTGGTCGCCGATGCCTTCAACAACGGCAGTGGCGCCCGAGTTACGGACCAGGAAGCGTTCGCCCACCTGGCCGCGCAGGAACAGTTCGCCGCTGGTGGCGCCGTAGCCGATCACGTTGCCGGCCACGACGTTCCGCTCAGCCTGGAACACATTGGTGCGGTCCGGGCGGACGATGATCCGGCCGCCGGAAAGGCCCTTGCCGACGTAGTCGTTGGAGTCGCCGTACATGCGCAGCGTGATGCCGGCAGGCAGGAATGCGCCCAGTGACTGCCCGGCGGTGCCGTTCAGCGTGATGTCGATCGTGTCCGTGGCCAGCACGTCCGTGCCGAACTTCTTGGTCACCTCGTGGCCGAGCATGGTGCCCACGGAACGGTCCGTGTTGATCACGTCAACGGTGATCTTCACCGGGGCACGGTCCGTCAGCGCTTCGGCGGCCATGGTGATGAGCCGCTGGTCGAAGTGCTTGTCCAGCTCGTGGTTCTGGCCGGTCAGGTTACGCAGCGGGGCGTCGTCGTCGAACTCAAGGCCGTGCAGGATCGGATCCAGGTCCAGCCCTTCGGCCTTCCAGTGGCTGATCGCGTCGCGGGTATCGAGCATTTCGGCGTGGCCGATCGCTTCCTCGATGCTCCGGAAGCCGAGCTCGGCGAGGATCTCGCGGACTTCCTCGGCCAGGAACTCGAAGAAGTTGACCACGAACTCCGGCTTGCCGCTGAAGCGCGCCCGCAGCTCGGGGTTCTGCGTGGCAACGCCGACGGGGCAGGTGTCCAGGTGGCAGACACGCATCATGATGCAGCCCTCAACCACCAGCGGCGCCGTGGCGAAGCCGAATTCCTCACCGCCGAGCAGCGCGGCGATAACGACGTCGCGTCCCGTCTTGAGCTGGCCGTCCACCTGCACCACCACGCGGTCGCGCAGGCCGTTGAGCATGAGGGTCTGCTGGGTCTCTGCGAGACCCAGCTCCCACGGAACACCGGCGTGCTTGAGCGAGTTCAGCGGCGAGGCGCCGGTACCGCCGTCGTGCCCGGAAACAAGCACGACGTCGGCCTTGGCCTTGGTCACACCGGCGGCCACTGTGCCGATGCCCACCTCGGAGACGAGTTTGACGTGCACCCGGGCCGAGGGATTCGCGCGCTTGGCATCGTAGATGAGCTGCGCGAGGTCCTCGATCGAGTAGATGTCGTGGTGCGGGGGCGGCGAGATGAGTCCGACGCCGGGGGTCGAGTGGCGCGTCCGGGCAACCCAGGGGTAGACCTTCTGCGCCATCAGCTGGCCGCCTTCGCCCGGCTTGGCACCCTGGGCCATCTTGATCTGTATGTCGTCCGCGTTGGTCAGGTACAGGCTCGTGACGCCGAAGCGGCCCGAGGCAATCTGCTTGACGGCGGAGCGGCGCTCGGGGTCGAGCAGGCGCTCCACGTCCTCGCCGCCTTCACCGGTGTTGGACTTGCCGCCCAGCCGGTTCATGGCGATCGCGAGGGTCTCGTGGGCTTCCTTGGAGATGGAGCCGTAGCTCATGGCACCCGTGGAGAAGCGCTTGACGATGCTGGAGACCGGCTCGACTTCCTCGAGCGGCACGGCGGGGCGCAGCCCGTCCTTGAACTTGAGCAGACCGCGCAGGGTCATCAGGTTCTCGGACTGGTCATCCACGCCCTTGGTGTAGGCCTTGAAGATGTCGTAACGGCGCTCACGCGTGGCGTGCTGCAGCCGGAAGACGGTCTCCGGGTTGAACAGGTGCGGCTCGCCGTCACGGCGCCACTGGTACTCGCCGCCGCCCAGCAGGGGCCGGTGCGGCTGCTCGATGCCGCCCTCCGGGTAGGCCATCTGGTGGCGTGCGGATACCTCGGCCGCGATGACGTCCAGGCCCACGCCGCCCAGCTGGGAGTGCGTGCCCGCAAAGAATTCGTCCACCAGCTCCTGGCCCAGGCCCAGCGCTTCGAACGTCTGGGCACCGGTGTAGGACGCAACAGTGGAGATGCCCATCTTGGACATGATCTTCAGGACACCCTTGCCGAGGCCCTTGATGAGGTTGTAGACGCCGTCCTGCGGTGTCACGCCCACCACGTCGCCGGCAGCGATGAGCTGCTCGACGGATTCCATGGCCAGGTACGGGTTCACGGCGGAGGCGCCGTAGCCGATGAGAACTGCCACGTGGTGCGTCTCGCGGACGTCGCCTGCCTCGACCACCAGCGCAGTCTTGGTGCGGTTGGCGCTGCGCAGCAGGTGGTGGTGCACGGCGCTGACCAGCAGCAGCGACGGGATCGGGGCCCACTGCGCGTTGGAGTCGCGGTCGGAGAGCACCACGTACTGCACGCCGCGGTTGATGGCGCCGGAGACCTGTTCGCAGATTTCGGTGAGCCGTGCGCGGAGCGCGTTCTCGCCGCCTTCGGGGCGGTAGAGGCCGCGGACCTTCATGGCCACACGGTTGCCCTCGGCGTCCTCAATGTTGGCGATCTTGGCGAGCTGGTCGTTGTTGATCACCGGGAACGGCAGCTGGACCTGCGGCTGCCGCACCTGCTTGGTGTCCAGGAGGTTGCCGTTCGGGCCGATGGCGCAGGTCAGCGACGTGACCAGCTCTTCACGGATGGCGTCCAGCGGCGGGTTGGTCACCTGCGCGAAGGACTGCACGAAGTAGTCGAACAGCAGGCGCGGGCGCTTGGACAGCACGGCCACCGGGGTGTCGGAGCCCATGGCGCCCAGCGGTTCGGCACCGGTGCGCGCCATCGGGCCCAGGAGGATCTTCAGCTCTTCAGTGGTGTAGCCGAAGGTGCGCTGGCGGATGTTCACGGACGCGGCGGTGTGCACCACGTGCTCGCGCTCGGGCAGTTCGTTGAGGTCGATCAGGTTGTCCTTGACCCACTCGGCCCAGGGGTTGGCCGCGGCCACCTCGGCCTTGACCTCGTCGTCGCCGATGATGCGGCCGGCCTCGGTGTCCACCAGGAACATCTTGCCGGGCGAAACGCGGCCCTTCTTGACCACCTTGGAGGGCTCGACCTCGATCACGCCCACCTCGGAGGCGAAGACCACCAGGCCGTCCTCGGTGATCCAGTAGCGGCCGGGGCGCAGGCCGTTGCGGTCCAGCGTTGCGCCCACCAGGCTGCCGTCGGTGAACGACACAGCCGCAGGCCCGTCCCAGGGCTCCATCAGGAGGGAGTGGTACTCGTAGAACGCACGGCGTGCCGGATCCATCGTGGCGTGGTTTTCCCACGCCTCGGGGATCATCATCATGATGGCGTGCGTGATCGGGCGGCCGGAGAGCCACAGCAGTTCGGCCACCTCGTCGAAGGACGCCGAGTCGGACGCTCCGGGGGTGCAGATCGGGAACAGCTCTTCCGGCGAGTCTCCCAGCAGCGGGTTGGCCAGCTGGGACTGGCGGGCGCGCATCCAGTTGCGGTTGCCCTTGACGGTGTTGATTTCACCGTTGTGGGCGATGGTGCGGAACGGCTGGGCCAGCGGCCAGGACGGGAAGGTGTTGGTGGAGAAGCGGGAGTGGACGATCGCCAGCTTGGTCTTGAAGCGCTTGTCCGAAAGGTCCGGGTAGAACGGCTCCAGCTGGGCCGTGGTCAGCATGCCCTTGTAGACAATAGTCCGGGAGGACAGCGACGGGAAGTAGACGCCGAACTTGTTCTGGGCGCGCTTCCGGATGCGCCAGGCGCGGCCGTCAAGGTCGTTGCGTTCCAGCTGCTCGCCGGTTGCCGAGGCGAAGAACGGCTGGGAGAAGTAGGGCATGCAGGCGCGCGCCATGGCGCCGACCAGGTCGGCGACGACGGGAACCTCACGCCAGCCGAGGACCGTCAGGCCCTCGTCGGCGGCCAGCGCTTCGATGCCTGCCTTGGCGGCGTCGGCCTCGCGCTGCTCAGCCGGCAGGAAGGCGGTTCCCACCACGTACTGGCCGGGGGCCGGAAGTTCGAATTCAGTGACGGCGCGGAAGAACTCGTCCGGCACCTGCATCAGGAGGCCGGCGCCATCACCCGTTCCCTCATCGGCGCCGACAGCACCGCGGTGCTCCAGGTTGCGGAGGGCGGTGAGGGCGGCCTCGACAATGTCGTAGCCGGGTTCCCCGCGCAGAGTGGCGATAATCGCAAGACCGCAGGCGTCCTTCTCCTGCTCCGGGTTGTACAGCCCGGATGCCTCGGGGAGCGCCGCGAACCGCTTGAACGGCGACATGGCGGCGTCCGGCTGGTTCGGTTCTGACCAGCTGGGGCTTGAAAGAGTTTGGGTCATGGGAGACGTCCTTCCTCCTGATCGTGCGTATGGAAGGGACAACGTTGGCCCCACTCAGCGCGCCACTGTGATGGGCACAACAAAGTGTTACTGCTTACTGGAAATTGTAGGGCAGGCCTACCTGCAGAACTAACAGTTACGCAGGCGTCCGCCCCGGGCTTGACCCCGTCAGCAGCTCTATGCTGACCGGAGTGGCCTCTGCCACGACGTTGTGGTGGTGGGCGCTCCGAGCGGTAACTCTCTGCTGCCCTGGGTACCGGCGCCTTCTAGCGTGAGCTGTCGGCTTCCGGCGCGGTCCCGGTGTCTGTGCCACCGGACTTTCCGGTGTTCCGCGACTCCGCGGCGGCTGGGGTACCGCCGGTGGATGCCGGGACTGCTTCCGTTTGGGCAGAAACTAGCCCGGAACCGTTTTGGTTATCAGGGAGATTACCACGCAATTCACTATCTGAGACAACAGCGCCCGTATCACGGACTGGATTGCCGGTCACATTTGGGTCGCCGGCGGAGTCCTTCGGCGTCTCTTTCCCGGCGGCCGAACCGTCAGATTCGGCACCGGCGGGCTTCCCGCCGTCGGCCTTTTCACCCACCGCAGGGGCGGGCTCGCGGCCCGGCAGGTACACACTGTCCGCATTGCCGTCCTTGCGCCGGCCCAGCACGATGAACACGGCCAGGGCCGCGACAAACACGAAGATGCTGGTCCAGACGTTCAGCCGGGTGGTGATGCCGAACAGGCTGATCTGCTCTGCGTCGTCGATCCGCATCGCCTCGATCCAGACGCGGCCCAGCGTGTAGTACATGGCGTACAGCCAGAAGAGCCGGCCGCGCCGGAAGTGGAACCGGCGGTCGAGGGCGAGGAGGATCAGCACACCCGCGATGTTCCAGAGGGATTCGTACAGGAACGTGGGGTGGAACAGGGTGTCGGCCGGGTACCCTGCCGGGAAGTTGGCGTTGTCCGCGTCCACCTGGAGTCCCCAGGGCAGCATGGTGGGGCCGCCGAAGAGCTCCTGGTTGAAGTAGTTGCCCCACCGGCCCAGGGCCTGCGCCAGCAGCAGCCCGGGCGCTGCGGCATCCATGAATGCCGTGAGCTTGACCCCGGCCCGGCGGCAGCCGATCCAGGCGCCGAAGGCACCCAACACCACGGCGCCCCAGATTCCGAGGCCGCCGCGCTGGATCTGCGGGATCAGGGAGAGGTCACCGGTGCCGTCGAAGCCCGGGCCGAAGTACGCGTCCGGAGAGGAGAACACGTGGTAAAGCCGGCCGCCGATGATGCCGAACGGGATGGCCCAGATGGCGATGTCCCAGACGCTGCCCTCGGGCACTCCGCGCTTGGCCCAGCGGACGGACGTCAGCCACAGGCCCACGACAATGCCCGCCAGGATGCACAGGGCGTAAGCGTGGATGCGGAGCGATCCCCACGGCAGCGGAATATCGAACCCGGACCAGTCCGGGCTCGGAATGCTTGCCGGCACCATGCCGGCCGGAAGCAGGCCGGCGGGTGCCAGTACAGCTGCGGTGAGGAGCGTCTGCATGGGTGCGGCTACTTCCTGGTCAGTCCGGTACTGAGGTCTTTAGTCAGCTTGGCGACGGCGTCCACGCCGCCGTCGCGCACTGCCGCCACAAGCGCCGAGCCGACGATCACGCCGTCGGCGTAGGCGGCGATCTCCGCCACCTGCTCCGCGGTGGACACGCCGAGGCCGACGCACACGCGTTCCGCTCCGGCGGCCTTGGCCGCGGCAACGACGCCGTTGGCCGCATCGCTCACGGCCGTGCGTGCACCGGTGACGCCCATGATGGAGACGGCGTAGACGAAGCCGCGGCTGGCGTCCACGGTCCGGCGCATGCGCTCCGGAGTGGAAGAAGGCGCCACGAGGAAGACCCGGTCCAGGCCGTACTTCTCCGAGGCGTCCATCCACTCGGCTGCCTCGTCGGGAATCAGGTCAGGGGTGATGAGCCCTGCTCCCCCGGCCTCGGCCAGGCGCCGCGAGAACTCCTCCACGCCCATCCGGACCACGGGATTCCAGTACGTCATGACCAGGACGGCGGCATCCGTCTGGCTGGTGATGCCGGCAACGACGTCAAACACCTGGCGCACGGAGAACCCCTTGGCCAGCGCCTCGGTGGTGGCCGCCTGGATGACCGGGCCGTCCATGACCGGGTCCGAGTACGGGATGCCGATCTCGATCAGGTCGGCGCCGTTGCGCGCCAGGGCGATGCCGGCGGCGATGGTCTCCTCGACACTGGGGTACCCGGCAGGCAGGTAGCCGATCAGGGCCGCACGGCCTTCCGCGCGGGCCTTGTCGATGGCAATGGCCGACTTGCTGGTGATCTGCTTGCCGGAGTTCTGCGCAGTAGTCACAGCTGCTCCCCTTCCTTGCCGATGGTCGCCTCGGCGGAATCCTTGTCCAGCAGGTCGAACCATTCCGCCGCAGTGGCTACGTCCTTGTCACCCCTGCCTGAGAGGTTGACGATCACGATCTTGTCAGCGGCGTCGCCGCCTTCGGCCGCCAGCCGCTGGCCCACCTTGATGGCACCGGCCAGGGCGTGGGAGGACTCGATCGCGGGGATGATGCCTTCGGTGCGGCACAGGAGACGGAAGGCTTCCATGGCTTCGCTGTCGGTGATCGGCTCGTAGCTGACGCGTCCGATGTCGGCCAGGTACGAGTGCTCCGGTCCGACGCCGGGGTAATCCAGCCCGGCGGAGATGGAGTGCGACTCGATGGTCTGGCCATCGTCGTCCTGCATGAGGTAGGACCGGGCGCCGTGCAGCACTCCGGGCCGGCCCAGCGTGATGGTGGCCGCGTGCCGGCCGGTCTCGACGCCGTCACCGCCGGCTTCGAAGCCGTAGATCTTCACCGACGGGTCATCCAGGAAGCCGTGGAAGATGCCGATGGCGTTGGAGCCGCCGCCGATGCAGGCGCAGACGGCGTCCGGCAAGCGGCCGGTCTGCGCCAGGATCTGCTCGCGTGCTTCATCGCCGATGACCTCGTGGAAGTAACGCACCAGGGCCGGGAACGGGTGCGCCCCGGCTGCGGTGCCCAGCAGGTAGTGGGTGTTGCCGACGTTGGCGACCCAGTCCCGGAGCGCTTCGTTGATGGCGTCCTTCAGGGTCTGCGACCCGTTGGTGACGGGGATGACCGTGGCGCCCAGGAGCTCCATGCGCGCCACGTTCAGGGCCTGCCGGCGGCAGTCCTCGGCGCCCATGTAGACCACGCATTCGAGGCCCAGCAGGGCTGCGGCCGTCGCACTTGCCACGCCGTGCTGCCCGGCGCCGGTCTCGGCGATGACGCGGGTCTTGCCCATGCGCTTGGCAAGGAGCGCCTGGCCCAGCACGTTGTTGATCTTATGCGAGCCGGTGTGGTTCAGGTCCTCGCGCTTGAGGAAGATCCGGACGCCGCCGGCGTGCTCGGCGAAGCGCTTGGCTTCGGTCAGCAGCGAGGGGCGGCCGGAGTAGTTCCTGTTGAGCTCCGCGATCTGCGCGGTGAACTCCGGATCGGCCTTGGCCTTCTCGAAGGTGTCCTCGAGCTCGTCGAGGGCGGCGATCAGTGACTCAGGCATCCAGCGGCCGCCGTAGGCGCCGAAGTAGGGTCCCGGGGCGTGGCGCAGCGAGGTGCCTCCCTGCAGGAATGCATCCACCGAGCCCTCGTCAGAGCCGGCTGTTGGCGCGTCGGCCATCAGTCTCACCATCCTGTTCACTTTTTCCTG